>PQAQ01000274.1 GCA_003105305.1 Candidatus Methylomirabilota bacterium | reverse complement strand
CAACGGCGCGACCGCCCTGATGTTGGCGTCAGGGAGCGGGCATGTCGAGAGCGTTGAGCGGCTCCTGAATCACGGCGCTGACGTGAAGGCGGAGGACCATAATCGCCGAACGGCCCGAGGGTATGCCGTTTCAAGCGGGCATACGAAGGTGGCTGAGATGTTGCAGAAACATGAGACGCATAAAGCGTGAAAGAAACGTTCAGCTTTCGGCTAGCCTTCAGCCTGGCGCTGACCGCTGATAGCCATTTTCCGAGAAAGGAGATACTATGGGTTTCTTTGGCTCACTATTTGGCGGGAGTGAGAAGTCCGGCGGCAACCTTATCGATGCGGCCAAATATGGAGAGTTGGAAAAAGTTAAGAGCCTGTTAGCCCAAGGCGCCGACGTGAACGCGAGGGATCTGGATGGTTGGACCGCCCTGATGCGTGCGGCGTGGCGTGGAGATATGGCGATCGCAGAGCTGCTGCTCAGCCACGGCGCCGATGTGAACGCGGGCGATAAACAGGACTGGACCGCCCTGATGCACGCCTCTGAAAATAGGCATACTGAAATTGCCAGACTGCTGCTCAGCAAGAACGCTGATGTGAATGCCAGGGCGAGTAATGGCGGAACAACCCTGATCATCGCGGCCGCCAACGGAGAGACCGACATCGTCACGCTGCTCCTCGATTACGGCGCCGACGTGAACGCGCAGGCGAATGATGGTGGAACGGCCCTCATGCGGTCTGCCGCCAACGGGCATACCGACATCGTCACGCTGCTCCTCGATAAAGGAGCGGATGTCAACATCAGGGATCGAAAAGGCGAGACGCCGCTGATGCGCACCGCTGCGGAAGGGCAGTTGGGACTGGTCACAATGCTCCTCGATCACGGTGCCGATGTGAACGCGCAGGCGACGAAAGGCGAGACCGCCCTGATGTACGCGGCGTGGTACGGGCGGATGGGGGTTGTCAAGCTGCTGCTCAGCCACGGCGCTGATGTGCATCTCAAGGATAGCAATAAAGGTGAGAACGCCAGGGGGTATGCATACGGAAACGGCCATGAGGACATCGCCCTGCTGCTGGAGAAGCACGCGGCGCAATGAGAGCAATGGGAGAGCGACAGTATAGAGGGGGGGTCGCGCGATACCTCTCAGGCTCGTAGATCTCGATTGACGGCCATGCGGTTGACGACGATACGCAGAAGCTCGTCTATGTTTCCGGGAACGTATCAAAGGGGTACGGTACCGGTCGGCGCCGGCCTCACTGACGCCTACCCTTCGTTCGACTCTCGGCCCAAGTGAATTGGTGGAGAGCAGATCATGAGAAGCCGGGCTTCCGCATTCCCTACGTTTTCCCAAAAGTGTCGAAGGTAGCTCTTGAAATGAAGACTGTCCCCGCGCTTCAAAAGGTACGTCTCGCCTTTGATCGTGAATTTTACCTTCCCTTTGATGCACAGTTGAAGCTCCTCCCCATGATGGTGGAACTCCCGTTCCTTTATCTTCGCACCCCTGGGGATGCTCAGTAATGCTGCGCTGAACGTTTCCTCTGGCAGCCCACCAGTCAGCAGCTGGATGCCGATTTTGAGGTCAGGAACAATGGTGCTCCGCCGCTTCGCCTCTGCGAAATAGGCGACCTCTTTTGGCTCGCTTTGCTCGTCCAAGAGCGATTGGAGAGTTGTCCCCAGCCCCTTTACGATCTTGAGCACAGTTCCGAGCGTTGGGGAGATAAGATTCTGCTCGATCTTGTGGATCGCGCTGGACGAGACCTCGATCTGCTCGCTGAGCTGACGCAGGGACAAGCCTTGCTGTCGTCGAAGCTCTCTTATTTTCTTTCCTACGTTGATAACGAGCTGTTCAACCATGGCGGTCCTCCACGAGAAACACTATAGGAACATGCGAACCGTACGTCAAGCTTTTTACTTGACAGATGTATCTCATAAGAGATAGTGTATCGTATAGGAGACATCGTCCGGAGGTGCTAGAGTGAGCGATTACAAAAATGACAATCGAAAGAAACGAGTGTAAGCCCAGGTTACATGATTGGTCCGCTTCACTGAAGAATGGGCTTCAATAGGAACGTAAGCTGTCGCTTGGAACCGTTGCCGTGTTCAACCTTTCATCGAAAGCGGGGATACCGTGAAGCTGAACAGGGTAGTTGCTGAAATAATCGTCGTCGCCATTCTGTGGCTAACTGGCTGTCAGGCCGGAAGCGGAGAGCCCACGGACGTCGCAGAGCAGTTCATGAATCAGTACTATCACGGCGCGAATGTGGAGGAGGTAAAGGCGTTGGCCGTTCCCGCGGTGGCTGAGAAGATTAAGATGACGTTGCAATCGTCTGCCGGGGTGACCCCGGGAGACCGCGTCGGGACTCGGAAGGTGGCGTATACCCTGAAAGAGAAACAACAAAATGGGACGCATTCCTTCGCGATCTATGAGGCAACCATCACGTCGAAGGAGGCCGGTTCCGTTCGGAAACGAGTCCATCTCTCCGTAGATCTGGTTGACGGTGCCTGGAAGATTGCCGAGTTTAAGGAGAGTGATTTGCAATGAACCGTTTTTGGCCGCTGAGAGCGACAGATATGGCAACTCATAATCTGGGGGAGGCGCGACTTTCAAGGCTGTGTTGGATAAAGGGATAGATATCTCGTAAGTAACCGCCAACGGGGCATGAGAGTTGGAAGGAGGCCATATGGGTTTCTTTACGTTGTTGTTTCGAGGTAACGGGAAGTTGACTGAGAGGCTTATCGAGGCGTGTCAATCCGGAGATATCGAAGCGGTCACACGCCTGTTAGCTGAGGGCGCCAATGTGAATGCAAGGGATAAAGACGGTTGGACGGCGCTGATGCATGCGTCTTGGAGGGGGCATGTAGGGACTGTGGAGCGGCTTCTTAATAGTGGCGCGGATGTGAATATACGGGATAATAACGGATTTATGGTCCTGATGCGTGCGGCCTGGCGAGGCCATGCTGAGGTTGTGCAGCTACTACTCAATAACGAAGCTGATGTGAACGCGAAGAGTACGGACGGCGGGACAGCTTTGGTGTACGCATCGTGGAACGGACGCGCGAGTGTCGTCGAGATTCTGCTCAACAAAGGCGCTGATGTCAACGCGAGGGATAAAGACGGCTGGACCGCCCTGATGCGGGCGTCTTGGAGGGGGCATGTCGAGGTTGTGAGACGGCTTCTCAACGGCGGGGCCGAGATCAATGCGACCACCACAGATGGTGTGACGGCCCTCATGCGGGCATCCGAGAGGGGGCGTGCCCGGGTGACAAAGATGCTTCTCAATAAAGGCGCTGACATCAATGCGACCACCACAGATGGCGCAACGGCCCTGATGCGAGCATCCTGGAACAGGCAGTCTCGCGTTACCGAATTACTGGAGAAACACGGGGCACGCTGAGAAGAGGCTACATGGTCCTCAAGCAGGATCTAGGCGGCGAGGTTGGCGGAATCGGAATCACGTTCGATGAGAATCGTGGGGTCGGGAGGTAGTCCCAATGAACGTGAGAAAGGCGTTGCAGATGGGGGAGCGAGAGCGGTGGCGGTGGGTGATGAGGTAGAACGGTCTGGTCAGCTTCAGGTCTGCGATGGGAATCCCGTGGAGTTCACCGCAGTTGATATCGCTCGCAACAGCGAGCTTTGAGATGATGGCGATCCCTCCTCCCGCCTTGGCCGCTTGCCGAATCGCCTCGTTGCTGCCCATCTCCCCGATGACCGTGAAGGCGCCGATCGACAAATGGCGCCGCTCCAGGGCCTGTTCCAGAATCTTACGCGTTCCCGAGCCACGCTCCCGAAGGAAAAATGGCTGCCCCAGCAGCTCCTTGGCCTTTACGCTCCTTCGGGATGCCCAGGGATGCGCAGGCGGCACGATCAGGATCATCTCGTCTTCGGCGAAGACCCTATATTCGAGTCGGCTGTCCTCGAATTGCGCGCCGACAGCACCGACCTCGTAGACGCCCTCAATCACCGCGTCAATGATCTGTTTTGAGTCCGAGACCTTCAGGACAATCGTGATATCAGGATAGCAGGCCCTGAACGGTCCGATCAGCGGCGGCAACAGGTAGCCGCCGGGGATAGTGCTGGCGCCGAATATCAGGGTTCCCTTCAGTCCTCCCTTGAACTCGTCGATGGCCTGTTGGGTCTCCTGCCGGAGTGCCAGCATCCGCTTCGCATAGGAGTACAGCAGGTCGCCGGCCTTAGTCGGAATAGCGCGGTGTCCGAGCCGATCGAGCAACCGGACTCCGATTTCCTTCTCGAGCTTTTTGATGTGGCCGCTGACCGTGGGCTGGGTCAGATACATCGCGTTTGCCGCCTTCGAGAAGCTTCCCGATTCGACGATTCTGCAGAATAGTTCGAGGACGTGAAGATCCATCATGAGCCTTCTATGCTCCGCGTAATCCGATCCGGATCGCCTCTCGATAGAGCTGGAGATAGTCGACTATTTCCCGCTTCGGGGAAAACTCCCGCCCGATCTTTTCTTGTCCGTTCTTGCCTAACCGGCGGCGGAGACCGGGGTCTCTGATCAGCCGTTCCGCCTTATCGGCAAACTCCGACTCCGACGCGAAGAGCAGCCCCTCGATCCCGTCACGCACCACCGATCGGTTACCCTCGATATCGGAGGCCAGGACCGCCCGCCCGCGACTCATCGCCTCGAGGATACTGTTGGCCATACCGCCCTCTGAGAGCGACGAGTTGACCACAACATCCGCGCAGTTGAGTGCGGCGAACATCTGCTCATGAGGAATCGGACCCAGGTAGAACGCCCAAGGGTAGTCTCGGAGGAGTTCCCGCAATCGAACCCCTTCGTCGGCCTCGATGATTGGTCCCACGAAGACGGCCTTGATCTGAGGATAGTGTATTCGAAGGGCGTCAAGTGGTTTCAGACAGAAGGTGACATTTTTGACGCGCCGGATACCGGCGGGGATCAGGAAAATCACATCATCCGACGCCAGACCCAGGCGGCTCCGGAGATCAAATGGGGCCTCTTGACAGCGTACCGTCTGACCGATTACCCGGATTCGGTCTGCGACCTCCGGCGCTTGACTGACGAGCTTGGCTCGCATAACGTCATGGAAGACGACGATGCGTGTTGCCCGTCGGAGGACCTCCATGACCTCCATCCGCCGGTAAGGATCGAAGAGGTCGGTGTTGATATCGGTGCCGGTGACGCTGAGAATCGATGGGATACTCAATCGAGATGCGACATCCGTCACGATCCGCCCCGACGCACTGATGTGGAATCCATGGACGAGATCGGG
>PQAQ01000273.1 GCA_003105305.1 Candidatus Methylomirabilota bacterium | reverse complement strand
TGCCGCGCGAAGGCCTCGGCCTCCTCGCCGATGGTGGCTCGTAGATCTGCCCACGAGTGCAGGATCACAAGGGGGGCCGCGTCACCCCCTTCCTTAAAGAAGCGATACTGTGCCTTGGCGGCGACAGTAATTGCGCTGGAGAGATGGATCGGCCACAGATGATAACGCTCGATACCGGCTATGAGATTCGTCGCCGGACGACCCAGCCGCAGGCGGGCGCACAGGCGGGCGAGGATTGGCAGACCGGCGTGCTCGTGTCCGAGGAACCGGACTCGACCATCCGGGCGCACGCTCCGGGTTGCGGGTTTGCCGACATCGTGCAGCACCGCAAGCAGCTTCAGGATGGCGGTCTCCGTTACACCCGCTTCAACTTCCCGATTAAGCCGCTCACGTAACCAGACCGCCTCATCCGGGAAGAGTCGCTCCAGGTTCGTGAGCAGCAGTTCAATAGACCATAGCGTTTGCAGCGAATGCTCCCACAGCGGCAGGCGGTGGGGTCTGCTTGCCGGAACCGGCTTGAGCGCCTCGGCCTCCGGGACCAGGACCCTCAGAAGTTGCAGAGCATCGAGCTGATCGATCCAGGGTGCAGCGGGGACCGTATCTAAAATCCTGAACAGCTCGTCACGCAGACGTTCCCCGGCGACAGTCCCGAGAAGCGATGCGCGCTGAACAATCGACTCCCTGGTGATCTCCTCAATGGTGAAGCCGAGCTCGGCTGCCAGACGGACTGCCCTGATCAGGCGGAGCGGATCACGATCGAATGCCGATGGGGTAATCACGCGCACACGCTTTGTTTTGAGGTCGTCGAGTCCACCTGTCGGATCGATTAGAGGGGGGGGATGAGGGGCTGCGGGCTGGGGCGGAGGTGTGTCGAGACGCACGGTCAGCGCATTGACCGTAAAGTCGCGGGCGGCCAGATCATCCTCGATGGTCCCGCCCTTCGGTCGGCTGATGTCGATCTGGACCATCCCCTCTGCGGATCTGATGATTACGCGAACCGCCTCCGGATCGAGGCGGATGATGCTGCCGTTGAGGGCCGCAGCTAGATTGCGGCCGAATTGCTCCGGTTCTCCCCACACCACCACATCAAGATCGGCGCGTCTCGTCCTGCTGCGACCAAGCAGCATATCGCGCAGGTAGCCGCCAACCAGGTACAGCGGACCGGTCCGACCGGAAGCCGCGATCGCCATCGCGCGAAGATATGAGTCCTGCCAGAGCGCGCCTAGCTCGAATTCTCGTGTCGCGCTCATCCGAAGAATTCCCTTGCCATTCCCGATTCCTGACCTATATGATAGCCTTAACAGATCAGGCAGGCGTCGGTGTGCCCGCCCTCATTCCGGATGGACATCCATGACCGATCAGCGGGATCGCCGGAAGGCCGCCCGCGCGTAAACAATAATGGCACGAATATCAGTGAGAAGGAAGCAGTATGACGAGAATTACCGCAGAGATGAAGATTGACAATGTGGTGCGACAGTACCCGGAGACTGTCCAGGTCTTTACCCGTTACGGCGTTGCCTGTCTGGGGTGCTCTGCGGCTGAATACGATAATATCGCCGTCAGCGCCCAGGTCCATGGCGTCAATCTGGACCAACTCCTGCGAGAGTTGAACGAGACCGTAGCTGTCCGAAACTGAATCGCGGTGTCGCGTGTTCACAACGCTCAAACGAGATATCCAAGCTGCCCTCGACCGAGATCCGGCGGCCCGCAACGCGCTGGAGGTTCTGGTCTGCTATCCCGGTTTGCATGCCCTCTATTTCCACCGCCTTGCCCACTGGTTCTGGAACCGGAATCTGAAGACCCTCGGTCGTGCGATCTCGCATATGGGTCGAGTCCTGACCGGGATTGAAATTCACCCCGGCGCGCGTCTCGGTCAGGGGCTCTTTATCGATCACGGCAACGGCGTCGTGATCGGCGAAACCAGCGAGGTCGGCGAGGGTGTTACCATCTATCAGGGCGTGACGTTGGGTGGCACCAGTCTGGAGAAAAAGAAGCGCCACCCGACGATCGGCAACGGCGTCGTGATCGGCGCCGGCGCCACCATTCTTGGACCGATCAAGGTGGGGAACAACAGCCGTATCGGCTCAGGCTCTGTGGTGGTGAAAGAGGTTCCGCCGAACTGCCTCGTGGTAGGAGTACCGGGCCAGGTAATCTATCGTGACGGCAAACGCGTGTCTCCATCCATCGATCTGGAAATGACCGACCTGCCGAACCCCGCCGAGAAAGCCATCCGATGTGTCCTGGAGCGTCTGCAGGAGCTGGAGAAGGAAGTCGAGACGCTCAAGAAGGAGTCGGCGGCTTCCCACGGCTCGTACGCGCCTCCCTCACGCTACCACTCCCCGCGAAACGAGTAATCCCCCACCAAACCTCCTCGCCCCACCGTGGGGGAGAGGATTGAGGTGAGGGGTACGCTAATCCGGCGGGGTCATGGACCAGGCCTGATCCGGCTCTTCCCGAGCGATCACGACAATGCCCGAGTCCGAGACGTGGTAGCGTGCACGGTCGGCGTCTGCGTGATAGCCGATCTCGGTTCCCGGTTTGATGAA
>PQAQ01000272.1 GCA_003105305.1 Candidatus Methylomirabilota bacterium | reverse complement strand
GGGATGTGGTTAATGCTCCAGCAGCAGATGCCGTGCGATCTGGTCTTTGGGACAGGCGAGACACATTCGGTGCGAGAGTTTGTGGAGGAGGCGTTCGGCTACGTGAACCTCGACTGGCGGGACTACGTGGCGGAGGACCCGCGCTACCGGCGCCCGACCGAGGTCCCGCTGCTGCTGGCCGATCCGGCAGAGGCCAAGCGGCGGCTGGGATGGGAGCCGACGGTCACGTTCCGGGACCTGGTCCGGATTATGATGGATGCCGACCTGGAAGCTGCGGGTCTGCCCGCTCCCGGGAATGGCAAGCAGTGCCTCGCCGACGGGCGGCTCGCGTGGCTGGGTCGGGCGTGAAAGAGGGATATCCGGTTCGGTATAAGGACGAGGACGCTTGACTCCTGTCCGGGCAATCAGTGGACTGCCGTTGATTGTGCAGGCTCAGCGCGCGAAGATTAGACCGTCCGTATCGTGGCCATCAATAGCATACCTGAGACTGTGGCAATTAGCAGCGCGATCAGAATGTACCCCATCCCCAGAGTGCTGAGAAATCCCGCCGCCGCTCCACCGGCGAAACTGCCGAGAAACTGCAGAGAACTGTAGGTTCCCAGCGCTGTCCCATATGCCGTCTTGGGCGACGCTTTGGTGATGAGGCTGGGAAGAATCGGTTCAAGACTGGAGAAGCCGCCAAAGAAGAGCATTCCGGCAATTGTGAGGACGGTGAACGGATGGATCTGAAGTTCAAGGCCGTTGTCTCGAAAGAGCAGCCACCCGCTGATTGACAGGACGATGAACGACGCCACACCCGCCGTTTTGGCCCATCCTTTGTCGGATGCCCGGGAGGCTCCAAACATCACGATGATGCCGGTGAGCAGCATCGGGCCAAGCAGCAGGTAGTAACTCTGCAGGGGCACGTGCTGACGCGCCAACAAGGGGAAGTAGAAGAAGAAGCTGCTCATAAAAAACGACATGAGGAATCCGCATATATCCAGCTTGACGATGTCGGGGTTGGTGAGCACCGACGAGATCGACGGTCGGGCTCCGGCGACATCAGTTGTGGTCGGCTCCCTTGGCGGTTCCTTCACCGCAACCGCCACGTAGACAGCCGCGAGCAGGCTCAACAGACCGGACAGCCAGAAGAGGGATGCGTAGCCGCTGAGGTCGGCGATGATCGGACCGACCAGGACGCCGCCGACGAAGGAGAGACCGATGGAGGCTCCCAGGAAGGCCATGGCGGTCGCACGGTTCTTCTCATCAACCGAATCGGCAACGAGCGCGAATGCGACAGAGCTGAGAGCGCCGGTGCCTTGGATCAGACGCGCGGCGATGAGCGCAAAGATGTTGGGAGGAACAGCGGCCAGGACGGAGCCCACACCGTGAAGCGCGAGGCTGATGAGCAGGAGCGGTTTCCGCCCAAATCGGTCCGACAGCCGGCCGAACGGAATCTGAAGCATGGCATTCGTCAGGCCGTAGCTGCCGAACGCCAGGCCGATCAGTGGTCGTGAGTCGGTCAGGCGCTCTCCATACAGCGTAAAGACCGGGAGCACGAGAAAGATGCCGAGCATCCGGATTGCGATGGCGGCGCTCAGCGTGGCGATGGTGCGCTTTTGATCGAATGAGAATGTCGTACGCATTGTGTGAACGCTTTCTATCGTCTGCGATAAGTACCTGATCATAGCAGGTCTTCGGAAGGGTGTCATTGAATTCAATGGAGGACGCTCGCGTAGTGACCACGCTGGGGACACCGTCGTGATGATCGATGTGGCATTCAGTCGGTTAGATCCTGCCTGTCGATCCGCCTCCAGTCGGGCAGTAGCCGTGATCGACGTGATGCGTGCGACGACCACCATGACGATGGCGCTGCACCATGGATGTAATGGTATCATTCCCGTGCGGACGCTCAGCGAGGCCCGAGCGATCGCGCACAGGCGGGGCAATAGGGTCCTGCTTGGCGGAGAGCGAGGCGCAGAACGGGCGGCAGGATTTGATCTTGGGAATTCTCCAGCCGAATATCGGCGAGAGCGTGTTCAAGGCAAGACGGTTGTGCTGACAACAACGAACGGAACGCGCGCATTCCAGGCGGTCTCGGGAGCCGAGACAATCATTGCCTGCTCATTCCTGAATGTCTCCGCCGCCGCGCGTCGGCTTGTAGCGACCGGACTCGATATCCTGATTACATGCGCCGGCCGACGCGGCCGTTTCTGTCTGGAAGACGCGGTAGGCGCCGGGATGTTGATCGATCGGTTGCTCACGATTCGTGGGCGCTCGATTGAGTGCAATGACGCCGCCAGGGCCGCTCATCGACTGTTTGCAACCTATAGAGACAATCTGCTGGGAATGCTTCGAGGATGCGAGTGGGGCAGAGAGATTATTCGTAAAGGGTTCGGGTCGGATCTGGAGATCTGCGCGCAGGTCGATCTGACCGATATCGTCCCTGTTATGCAGAGCAATCGCCTCGTAGCCGAGCGCGTGGAACAGACAGTTGGTGACTGACGACAACGTCCTCGGGTCATTATCACGCGGCGCCGCCGAAGGTGGCTTGGCGTTCGTGAAGACTGTAGAGTGTCGCGTAATGCCCCTGACGCGCCATCAGCTCCTGATGAGTCCCTTGCTCAATAAGACGTCCCTGATCGAGCACCAGGATGCGATCAGCCATGGAGACAGTTGAAAAGCGGTGAGAAATGAGAATCGTCGTACGGCCCTTGAGCAGTTCTCAAAATCGCGAGAAAATGGCATGCTCAGCCCGTGCATCCAGGCTCGCCGTGGGTTCGTCCAGGATCAGAACACAGGCATCCCGCGCGAACGCGCGCGCCACCGCGAGTTGTTGCCACTGACCGGCCGATAGGTCGTGCCCGCCAAACATCTTACCCAGCACGGTCTCATACGCCTGCGGCATCCCTTCAATCATCGCCTGTACGTTCGCGGCTCCGGCGATCTCTTCGACCTGACTCTGGTCGTCGAGGAGGCGTCGCCAGTTCCCGTAGGCGATATTGTCGGCGGCTGTCGCTTCATACCGTCCGAATCCCTGCAGGACGGAGGCGAGCTGACTATGCAGGTCCGAAAGCGGCAATTCCCGAATATCTACACCGTCCAGACTGATGCGCCCCTCGTCAGGGTCGTACAACCGGGCGATCAGCTTCACCAGTGTCGTCTTGCCGGCGCCGTTCTCGCCGACCAAAGCAACGGTTTCGCCCGGCTTAATATGGAGGGAGACATCCGATAAGATCGGTTGTTCTGATCCCGGATAGCTGAACGACACATGCGCAAAGTCGATCTCGCCCTGTCGTGATG
>PQAQ01000271.1 GCA_003105305.1 Candidatus Methylomirabilota bacterium | reverse complement strand
GAGTTTGCCTCATTCCTGATGGGCGGCATCAATTTTCTCACGACCGCCATCACCATGCGGGCGCCTGGAATGACCTACTTTCGCCTGCCGCTCCTCGTCTGGCAGCAGATCACCGCCTCGGTCATTTTTCTCCTCTCCGTCGGACCGCTCATCGCCGCCGCCATTATGCTGTTGATGGATCGGCTGTTGGGAACCGGCTTCTTCGTGCCCGAACAGGGCGGCGACCCGCTGCTCTGGGAGCATCTCTTCTGGTTCTTCGGCCACCCGGAGGTCTATGTCCTCCTGATGCCGGGACTGGGGGCGGTATTGGAGGTCCTGGCCGTGTTTTCCAGGAAACCGGTCTTCGGCTACCGATGGATCATCTGCGCCACAATGTCCGTCGGCTTCCTCAGCCTCATCGTCTGGGCCCATCATATGTTTCTCAGCGGTATGGACCCTCGGCTGGCTATGCCGTTCAGCTTTACGACCATCCTGATCTCGGTCCCGATTGCGCTCATTGTCTTCTCGATGATTCTCACCCTGTGGAGAGGCTCGATTCGGTTTGCGACACCAATGCTCTGGGCTCTCGCATTCGTCGTCATGTTCATCACAGGGGGTCTGACCGGCATCGTCCTGGGCTCCGCGCCGGCCAACATTCAGGTCCACGGCACCTACTTTGTCGTGGCCCATTTTCACACTGTCCTGTTGAGCGTCGTCATCTTCGGTAGTTTTACCGCCATCTACTACTGGTTCCCCAAGATGTTCGGTCGGATGATGAATGTGCCCCTGGGCAATCTACACTTTTGGCTCACCCTCATCTTCTTCAATCTCACCTTCTTCCCGATGCACGCCGTGGGCCTTGCGGGCATGCCGCGCCGCATCGCCAACCCGCTTCAGTACGAGTTCCTACAGCCGGTCCAATCGCTGAACATCTACATTACACTCAGCGCCATTGGGCTTACACTCGCCCAGTTTTTATTCCTGATTAACTTTATCTGGAGCATCGTGGCCGGTCCGAAGGCGGAGGATAACCCCTGGGAGGCAGCGACATTGGAGTGGACCACGTCCTCGCCTCCCCCTCACGGCAACTGGGGCGATACGATCCCCACCGTCTACCGCGGCCCGTATGAGTACAGTCTGCCCGGCGCTCGTGAAGATTATCTTCCTCAGGATCGCGCCCCAGGCAGTGAATCCTGATCAGGAGCTGCGTCAATGCGGACCGCCATCACATCGGAACAGCCCTCCCCGGCATACCGCGGCAAGATTGCGCTCTGGTGGCTGATCGCCTCTGAGATCATGATCTTTGGCGGCGCCGTCAGCAGTTATATCCTGACTCGGACGGCGAGCACGGGATGGCCGGCGGAGGCCGCCCATCTGAGCATCGCTCTGGCGACGGTCAATACCTTCTTCCTGCTGACCAGTAGTATGACCATGGCGATGGCCTTCGCCGCATACGAAAAGATGGATCAACGCGGGGTCCGGACATTCCTATTATTCACCATCCTGCTCGGATTGGCGTTCCTCGGCATTAAAGCCTACGAATATACCTCCCATATTGGGGCGGGACTCGCCCCCTGGAGCGGTTCATTCTGGGCCTTCTACTATATGCTGACGGGGCTGCACGCGCTGCACGTTATTGCGGGACTTATTGTGAACGTCACCTTGTTGCTGGCGGCGAGGAAGGGATTGGGCGTCGGCTATCGCATCGAGATCGCCGGACTGTACTGGCATTTTGTTGATATTGTCTGGATCTTTCTCTTCCCACTCCTCTATCTTTCGTACTAAGATAGCGCTTACAGGAGGGGACTTCCAGTGGCTGCCGATCGGGTTCATTCACACCATATCGCCACCTGGGTCTGGCTGGTTGTCTTGATGCTGGTCGGGGTCTTTGCGACTGTGTTGCCACTGGACAGGTCGGTTATCGTCGGCCTGATCTTTGCCGTGGCAACCGTTAAGGCGGCGCTTGTCGCGCGGAACTACATGCACCTGAAATCCGAGAATTGGCTGATCTACGCCATAGCAGTTATTCCGGTACTGCTCGCTGTGGCTATGACCTTCGTCCTGTACTGGGATGTCCTCCGCCATTATTAACCTATCTCATATCTTTTGGCGTAGCGTTATGCTCGTTCTCTACAACTTTACGGGAGCTCTGTCTGAACATGGCTAAAGGTGCGGATATCATCATCATCGGGGGCGGCATTATCGGCGTAGCCTGCGCCTACGCCTTGGCTCGATCTCACGTTAAGCGTGTCGTTCTCATCGAGCGTGGAGGGCTCGGACGCGAGGCCTCTCGGGCCTCCGCGGGGATGCTGGTGCCCCAGGGGGAGGCGGAAGCGCCGGGACCATTCTTTGATCTTTGTCTGGCCGCAAGGGATCGCTATCGGACACTGGCCGATGAGTTGCGGGACACGACCGGGGAGGATATTGAGTATTGCCGGTGGGGTCTGCTATACCTCGTCGATCCAACTGAGCACGAAGCCGCAAAAGGACGAGCCGCCTGGCAGCGGGCGGCCGGTCTGCGCGTGGAAGAGCTGTCCGGACGTGAGGTGCGCGCGCTGGAGCCGATCCTGAGTCCAGAGGTCGGCGGCGCGCTCTTCTTTCCGGATGAGGCGCACATTCGACCCTGCACTGTGGTCTCCGGATTGGCAGACGCGGCTCGCGCCGGAGGCGTTGAGATCCATGAGAAGGTCGAGGCAATCGACTTCATTCTGGAGGAGGATCGACTGCGCGGCGTAAACGTCGGCGGCAAGACGATCCTCAGCAATACCATCGTCGCCTGCGCCGGCGCGTGGTCCGGTCGCCTGCTGGATCGAATCGGTCACAGGCTACCCATGGAGCCTGTCCGGGGCCAGATCATTCGAACCCGATTCGACCGCCCTCCGTTGACCCACCTCGTCTGGGGTCCCTCAGGCTATCTGGTCCCACGGCTCAATGGAGAGGTTCTGATCGGAACGACTGTGGAGCAGGCGGGATTCGCGTCGATCCCTACCCTTGTGGGTGTAGCAGGGTTGTGCGAAGCGGCCAGGGCGATGGCGCCGAGTCTGATGACCGAGCCCTTCGACAGGGTCTGGGCGGGACTGCGACCGCGCCTGCCGGATGGCCTGCCTGCTATCGGCCGCTTCGCGGACATTCCGAATCTGTACGTCGCGACGGGACACTACCGCAACGGAATCCTACTGGGACCGTTGACCGGAGAGTTGATCGCCGACCTGATTCTCGAAAAGGCGCCTTCCTTCCCCCTCGACGCCTTCTCCCCTGATCGCTTCGCCGGGTAATCGGACCGACCTGCGGCGTTCCGCGCAAAGCGTGTGGGTCAGGAAGGGAGTCTGAACAGGCGGCTGGCGTTATCCGTCGTGAGGCGACCGAGTTCGTCAAGACGTATGCCCAAGACGCGAGCAACCCCCTGGGCCGTATGCAGCAGATACGCGGGTTCGTTCCGCTGGCCTCGGAAGGCTTGAGGCGGCAGAAAGGGGCAGTCGGTCTCCAGGAGCAGGCGATCTGTCTTGACCTTACGGACGACCTCACGAAGCAACTCATTCTTGGGATAGGTGACCGGTCCGGCAATCGAGACATAGTACCCTCTCGCCAACGCCTCTTCAGCCATGGCAAGATCGCCGGAGAAGCAGTGCAGGAGCACGGCCTGGGCCGCCTCCTCCTGGAGGAGCTGCATCGTCTCCTGATGGGCGTCACGGTCATGAACGATGAGCGGCAGGTCCAACTCCCTGGCCAGCCAAATCTGGCGGCGAAAGGCAGCGACCTGCACTTCGTGCGGCGCGCGATTGCGAAAGAAGTCGAGGCCAGTCTCACCGATGGCTACAACCTTGGGATACTTGGCGAGATTGCGAAGATTCTCCTCTACGGCGTCATCGTAGGTTCCGGCATCGTGGGGGTGGATGCCGACTCCGGCGTACACCTGCGGGTAACGGTCTGCAGCCTCCACCGCCTTCCGGCTGGCCTCAAGATGATAACCCACGGTAATCATCAGTCCGATCCCGGCGTCCGCAGCCCGCGCCAGCGCCTCGATCCGGTCGTGGTCGAACTCATGCATCTGGATGTGGGCGTGGGTATCGATAAACATTCAGCGGACCTTAGAGCCTGAGGAAATCGGCTGCTCGGGCGCAAGCAGCACAATTCGGCCGTCGTCTTCGGCGGCGAGCACCATCCCCTGAGACGTGATCCCCATCAGGCTGGTCGGCTTCAGATTGGCGACCAGGATGATCCGCTTTCCGGCCCAGCTTTCTGGCGGATAGTGTTCTTTCAAGCCTGCGACCACAGTCCGCTCTTCGTCGTTAAGTTTGACCCGCAGCTTAACCAACTTCTTCGATCCCTTGATCGCCTCCGCCTCAATCACCTCCGCCACGCGCAGATCGACCCGCCGAAAGTCCTCAATCGTAATCTGCTCCGGTGTGACCTCCGGCGCAGGCGCCGACTTCTTCTCCACTGCAGGCGGCTTGGCAACGGTCGCCTGGATGCGAGGAAAGAGCGACGGCACCTCCCCCACCTGCCACTGCCCTGTCTGTCTCCCTTTCAGGAGCGAACCGATGTCGTGAAAATGAATCGATGCCGTCGAATTTGGGGCGCCCAAGCCTTGGAGCATTCGCTCTGCCGTCTGAGGCAGAAACGGCCACAAGAGTGTGGCGGTGGCATGAAGGATCTCTGCAGCCGTGAACAGTACCTCTTTGGTTCGTGCATCCTCCGGATCGGACTTCCACGGTTCGTTGGTCACCAAGTATTTGTTCGTCGACGAGATCAGGCTCCAGATGGCCGCCAGCGCCTCACTATACGCGAAGCGCTCCATAGCGGCTGCAACCGCCGCGGCGGCAGTGTGCACCGCATCAGCCAACTCTCCATTATCAGACGCATGAGTAACGGTACCACCGTAGTATCGCCGGATCAGCTTCAGCACGCGGCTGTACAGATTCCCAAGGTCATTCGCCAGATCCGCATTCAGTCGGGCTACAAGCGCGTCCTCGCTGAAGCCGGCATCCAGGCCGAACGTCATCTCCCGCAGCACGAAGTACCGAAACGCGTCAACGCCGTACTTATCCGCAAGATCAAGGGGCCGAACAACCGTCCCTCGACTCTTCGACATCTTGGCCTCTTCGATCCGCCAGTAGCCGTGGACGTTCAGGTGCCGAAATGGCGGCAACCCGGCGGCCTTCAGCATGGTCGGCCAGTAGATGGCGTGCGGTTTCAGGATATCCTTGGCGATCAGATGCTGGGCAGGCCAGAAACGCCGGAACGCGTCACCGTCCGGCCACCCCAGCGCGGAAATGTAGTTGATGAGGGCGTCGAACCAGACGTAGGTGACATATCGATCATCAAAGGGGAGCGGGATCCCCCACGTCAGGCGTGCGGCAGGCCGCGAGATGCACAGGTCCTCCAGCGGCTCTCTGAGAAAGGCCAGAACCTCGTTCCGATAGCGCTCCGGCCGGATGAAGTCAGGATGGCGGTGGATATGGTCGATCAGCCACTCCTGATATTTCCCCATTCGAAAGAAGTAGTTCTGTTCCTTGATAAAGGTTGGGGTCGTCTGATGATCAGGGCATTTACCGTCCTCGAGTTCTTTCTCGGTATAAAAACGCTCGCAGCCAAAGCAGTAATGCCCGCCGTACTCCCCGAAATAGATATCCCCGGCGTCGTAGATCTGTTGCAGGAATCGCTGGACAGCCCGCTTGTGCGGTTCGCCGGTCGTTCGAATGAATTGATTCGGCGCCAGTCCCAGCCGCGCCCACGTCTCCAGAAAGATGCCGCTGATTCGATCGACATAGGCCTGTGGACTCTCACCGGCCTGCGCAGCCGCCTGAACGATCTTGTCACCGTGCTCGTCTGTCCCGGTGAGGAAATAGACCTGCTCAGTCCCCAGCCGAAGCTTCTGGAAGCGAGCCATGGTATCAGCCAGGATAGTGGTGTAGGCGTGTCCCAGATGCGGGGTCGCGTTGACGTAGTAGATGGGGGTAGTCAGATAGAAGGTTTCGTCGCTCATCAGTTGGTGGGGTCCGGTATGGGACCAACTCTGAAGCCGCCGTTGCCGTAACCGCTGCCGCAACCGCTCCGGGGCGCGTCCGCGTCGTCCAGGGGCGGGCCGACATGGATCAGATCGGCAGCCTTGACGGTGATCTGCGCGCCGTCCTCCAGTTCGATCACCAGCGTCTCCGTCAGCAGGTTTCTCGTCTTCACAATCCCGATCCCCTCGGGCGCCTCGACCGGGGATCCGACCTTGGGCAGGCGACGCTTGACCTCCTCGTACATCGAGTGCTCATAGCGAAGACAGCACTTCAGCCGCCCGCACATCCCTGCCAGCTTACTCGGATTCAGGGGGAGGTTTTGATCTTTGGCCATTCGAACCGAGATCGGATCGAACTCCTTGAGAAAGGTCTTACAGCACAGTTCGCGCCCGCACGGACCGACGCAGCCCAACTTGCTGCCGACATCCCGGGCCCGGATCTGTCGCATCTCGATACGGGTGCGGAGCTGTTGGGCCAATCCCTTCACCAATTCGCGGAAATCGATCCGCTCGTCGGCATAGAAATAGAACGTGACTTTGCTCCGATCGAGGCTGGCCTTGACATCGACCAGCTTCATCGGCAGCTCTAATTCCGCAATCTTCCGCGAGCACGAGGCTCTGCCGTCCGTTTCCAGACGCCTGACACGCTCCTCATTGGCGCGATCCCGAGCAGTCGCCACGCGGAGTACAGCCGGTAGCGGCTCTGTGATCTTGCGCTCGGGAAAGAGCGGGAAGGTCGAGAAGACCCGGCCCAACCCCTGTCCCCACCTGGTCTCAACTACCACGTAGTCGCCGGGCCGGACCTTTACCCCTCGAGGATCGTAATGTTCCTCTTGATATTCGGTCTCTCCCAGGCTGATGCGCACCGTTTTCATGCTGACACCGGCAAAAGGTCGAACGACAGTTTATCCCGTAACCGAAGCAACAGATCCTCCATTACTAGGCGCGGATTCGCGTTGCGGGTCATGTTGTCCATCGCCGCGTGGACCATGTGAAGTCCATCCAGGATGGCGTCCATCGGCAGGCCATCCGCCTGGCGAGCAACTGCGTCACCGCGATCGTCGTTCACCAGCCACTCTCGTCGTCCGGATGCCTTGGCAACCATGAGATCACGAAACCAGGCCGATAGCAGTTCCAACTGCTGCTGAAGCGTCTCCCGATCCTTCGCCAGTTTTTCGGCCAGTTCAATGAGAGCGGCGGGTCCGTCCTGAAACCCTTGCCGTAGTCCTTCGAGCAGCAGATCCCGCATCGCGGGCAGGGACGCTACCTCCGGGCTGAGGGCGCGCTCGATGCTGCCCCGGCTTAACGACGCGATCAGTCGGGCCTGAGCCGCTTCCATTCCTTGCGCTCTCAACAGCGCCTCGATCTGCCCGTGCGGAAGTGGGGAGAACGTGACGACCTGACATCGAGAGACGATGGTCGGAAGCAGGGCCGCGACCGCGCTGGTCAGGAGAACGAATACAGTATCCTTGGCCGGCTCCTCCAGTGTCTTGAGGAGCGCATTGGCCGCCGGCTCCATCATGCGCTCGGCCTTATCGAGTATAAATACCTTCCACAGGCCCTCATAGGGAACCAGCGCCGCGTCGGCCTCGAGGGTCCGTATCTGTTCAATCTTTACGGTTGTGCCGTCCGGTTCGATCATCTGTACGTCCGGATGTTGTCCGTTGGCGATGTTGCGACAGGCGCGGCACTCCCCGCATCCATCCGCCGCCGCTGTCAGCCGACGGCTATCGCCTGATCGCTGTCTCACCTCGCAGTTGAGCGCCTGCGCGAAGGCAAGTGCGGCGACTCGTTTGCCTACGCCAGCGGGCCCGGTAAAGAGATATGCGTGAGCGACTCGTTCGGTCGTCAGCGCCCGCTGAAGGAAACCGACAGCTCGTGCCTGCCCTATAACGTCATCAAACGGCATCGTTGCACCGACCGAAGACAGACCAGCCGATTCCATACAATCGCCTCGATCTCAGTTGCATCCGCACCCGCATCGATGACAGTGATTCGATCCGGTTCTTCGCCCGCCAGCGTCAGGTAACCCTCTCTGACCCGCCGGTGAAAGTCGAGCGGTTCGGCTTCGATCCTGTCCCACGCCGACCCCGTGTCTGGCGCCCTTGCGACATCGTAACGCACGTCTCGCCCCCGCCGCGCCAGTCCGATCTCCGGATCGAGGTCGAACAGGATGGTCAGATCCGGTGAAAGCCCATCGGTGGCAAACTGGTTTAACCGCCGTATCAGAGCAAGATCGATGTCTCTTCCATATCCCTGGTACGCAAGCGTCGAATCGGTAAATCGGTCGCAGAGCACAATCGCTCCTCTCGCGAGGGCCGGCGCAATCACTTCCCGTGCAAGCTGAGCGCGGCTGGCCTCATACAGCAGCAGTTCCGCAGCGGCCGTTATTGGAGCCGACCTCGGATCGAGCAGCAGCGTCCGAATCTCTTTCCCGATCGCGGTTCCGCCGGGATCGTGCGTTTCGATGACCTCTTGACCGGAGGCGCGAAGGCGGCGCGCCAGCAGCGTAAGCTGGGTCGTTTTCCCTGACCCCTCGCCTCCCTCAAAGGTGACGAATAGCCCGCTCATCTTTCCCACCTCAATTCCGCATCCTACCCGGACACCGTACGCCGCGCCCTACGCCGCTGCAGCCGCAACCACCAGATCGGCCAGCATATCAAGCTCGTCGCCCGACACGGTGCGCGGATCAAGGACGATCCGATCGTCCTTGATCCGCACCATCACCGGGGGATCAGTCCGGCGCAGGCGTTCTTCCAACACCGGCGCGCTTACGTGAACGCCCTGCACGGCGACCAGTCGCGTCGGAATCGTCTCGAGGGGCAGCGCGCCGCCGCCGACCTCCGAACTTCCCTCGATAATTGAGATCTCCAGGCGGTCCGAAGCGAGCTTAGTAATCCGGTCGCGCAGATACCGGGCCCGCCGTTCAATCTCCTGCAACGGCATCACCAGCGCGCGAAGCACCGGAACGCGGGCAACGGCCTGCCCTTCATCGAGATAGAGACGCAGCGTCGCCTCCAGCGCGGCCAACGACAGCTTATCGATCCGCACCGCGCGCGCAAGCGGATTGCGGCGAAGTCGCTCCACCAATGGCCGCTTCCCTACGGTCAGGCCTGCCTGCGGCCCGCCCAGCAGCTTGTCCCCGCTAAAGGTTACGAGATCCGCTCCGGCGCGGATGCTCTCCGAAGGCATCGGTTCCCTGGACAAACCACGCCGCGAGAGATCGATCAGGGCGCCGCTCCCGATATCCTCCACCACCGGCAGTCCTGTCTTCTCGCCCAAGCCGGCCAACTCCGTCACCGGCACCTGATTGGTAAAGCCCTGGATGCGGAAGTTGCTGGTATGGACCTTCAGGATGATCGCGCTCGCCGGGCTGACAGCCTCCTCGTAATCCCTCAGGTAGGTTCGATTGGTGGTCCCGACCTCCCGCAGAATCCCACCTGCGCGACGCATAATATCCGGAATCCGGAACGAGTCGCCAATCTCCACCAACTCCCCACGCGAGACGATCACTTCCTTCCCTTCGGCGAGCGTATTGATGGTGAGCAACACCGCCGCCGCATTATTGTTGACCGCAAACGCCGCTTCGGCTCCGGTAAGACGACAGAGGAGCTGTTCGACATGTTCCTGTCGAGATCCGCGGTTCCCCCGTTCAAGGTCGTACTCCAGATTCGAGTAGCCCCGCGCCGTCTCAACCACCCGCTCGATGGCCGCCTCGGCCAGCGGGGCGCGACCCAGGTTCGTATGGATGACAACGCCTGTCGCGTTGATGACCCGCCGCATGGTAGGACGATTCAGTCGCTTGGCGATCGCCTGCACTTCGGCAACCACCTCGGCTCTGGATGGCAGCGTAACCTCAGCCGAGCCGGATTGACCGTTGGCGATCATTCGGCGACAACGCTCCAGCACCTCCCGGATCGCCTCAACGACCGCCCATCGCGGCAGCTCCTGTGCCGTCTCGCGGATCGAGGGCTCCTGCAACAGCTCATCCACCGAAGGAAGCTGCCTGAGGAGGAGCCTGGTTCCACTATCCACGGACACGTTATCTGTCTCTCACCGATGGCTGATCTCGGAAAGCTGTTAGCTGACGCCTACTTGCCCGTCACGTTATCACACTTAACCCCTCGATTCAACCTCACATTACACCGCATCGCTTCTCCCGCCTGCCGCTCAAAGTGGTGTAGGTGGACTTGACAAGTTCTCGAAAAACCAGCAGAATCACCGCAGTCGTTCAACGTATTGGATGGTGATACACCGACTGAGATACTTGCCAATAATAGATCAAAAGAAAGTGAGGTAAATTAGAATGGGAACTAAAGAAATTCTTGAGCGAGCTTTACAACTCAAACCGGAAGAAAGGTTCACCGTCGTTGAGGGTCTACTGAAAAGCCTAGACGAACCAGATAAGAAACTCGATGATATTTGGGCTGAAGAGGCGGAAAAAAGGCTTAAGGCGTACAGAGAAGGTAGATTAGAGGGCATACCAATGGAGGAAATCTTCCAGGACGAAACATGAAGGTTAGCTTCTCGACATATGCCAAGCAGGAATTGAATGATGCCGCGCACTATTACGAACGTGAATATGAAGGCCTCGGCAGACGATTTCGAGAAGAAGTGAGGAAGGCAGCAACCAGAATTTCTGAGTATCCGAAGGTGTGGTCGATCGAGCGCGGCGAGGTCAGGAAATGCTTGCTCCATAAGTTCCCGTACAAACTCCTCTACTCAATCGAAGCAGATCACATTTTTATCATCGCCGTTGCG
>PQAQ01000270.1 GCA_003105305.1 Candidatus Methylomirabilota bacterium | reverse complement strand
GAAATGCCGCTTGTGCATAGCTCGGAGGGCCCAAGAATGTTTTAGGATTATTTGAGAAGCCGCCGCCTTCGCCAGGCAACCCTATCCAGTTCCGATCAAATTTTCCATTGTCGTTTTCATCGTGATACACGGCGGCGGCGTATGAGCCTGTCTGCGGTATACTTACGCAGAATGCGACCGTTCCATGCGTTGCCGGAGCGTGTTGCTTTATGATTGTCTTGCCTTTTGCAAGAAAATCGGCTGGATTATCGCCATACAGGACGAAGATAATCTTTCCATGATCGTTCCTGACACCGTGCACCCGAACCTCGATCGCAGTGGAGTTGCTGTCGCACCCCCGCCCGGCCGCCTCCCCCCCGGCATGGACATCCCCACTCCACAGCAGCAATACCAGAAAGGCAAGTCCAAGACCGATGAGATAGGAGTTCACGCTGCTGTAACGTTGCAACAGCGTGTCATCTGAGGCGCGTACCAGCCGCGCTCTCGGTTTATCGCGCATACGAGGCCGTTTCCGGATGGCGCCATGCCTGCATCGGATTGGAGCCGGCCTTACTTGCCAGTTGCTCCCCTCGCAGGAGTTCGCGGATCGCAGTCCAATAGCTTGGCATGACCGTGCTCCTGTAGACCGAGTCCTCAGGTAATCCCTCCATTAAACGACGATGGGCCTCTGCCATAGAATGATACGGCATCAACGGGAATGCGTGATGCAACGTGTGGAACTGCAGTCCAACGGGAAACAAGATCAACGTCAAGAGCGACCGTTCCGCAATCGTCAGGGAGTCCTCGACCTGCTCCTCGTACGTCATCCTCCTTCCTGGATTGATGTAGCGGTGCGCCACAAGATTTCTGACCCAGTTCAGGCCAATCGTATAGACCACCAGGCAATAAAGGAGTCCGATCGTGGTCCATGTGATCCATCCGACGTACAGCAACGCGATCACGACAACCACCCACAGAAAGCCGAGTAGATCCCATACCATCCAGGCCCCCTGGGGTTCCGTTGATGGAACAACACGCCGGTAGTAGGGATTGATGATATAGGAGGACCACCGTTCCAGGACCCATCGCCGCAACCGGGGATGAAGAAACGACAGCGGCACCAGGACAAGAAAACGAAAGATCGTCAAGGGCGGCAACACGGGAACCTGCGCAAGATACAGCAGGGTTTCTCGGACGGGAGCCGATCCTAATGGCAGATACTCTCCGTCGGCCGGCGTACCAAACTTACGAGGATGGTGATGGTCGAGATGATTTCTGTACAGGAGCGAATGCATCAGCAGGGGCGTCCCAACGAAAAGATTCCAGGCGATACGAAATCCCGCCATGGAGTCTTCCTCCCTATGCACAATCTCATGGATGAAGATCCCAGCCCTGAACAGTGCCGGTCCGGCCACCAGAAATGCCACGATCTGCAGCGGTGAAAACGCGGGGGCCGTGGCATACAACGCGGCGCAACCGTATCCGATGAAAATCGTAATCAGCAAGTCTATCCAATACACTGCAGGCTTGGGCGCGAGCAGATCGTGGACGAGTTTCTTCGCGTCAGAACGTGAGAAGGGTCGCAGGCCCTGTCTTGTAGTAGCCGATGATGCCGGCCCCTGCCCGACAACCGTAGGAATCCCTGTCTTATCGTCGTACAAAGTCAACCTCCCATCCGTAAGTCATTATTGATACGCGTGACGGCTCACCTTCACGAATGGATCCGTTAAAAACGCCTATCGTGTGAGTGAACGCGAATAGTCATCGTGCGCCGACGTGCCGCCTCTGGAATACGGGAGACGCTTTCGCTGGCGCCAGGACACTGATCACATCGTGGGATGGCTAGATAAACGAGAGTCACTTATACCATACTCAAGTCGACGGAGTCAAGACAGCCTCCATCTGTCCGAGAAGGAGAGCCATGACCTCTACCCCTGAGATTGCCCCGCCGGCTGCCCAAGGACGACTTCGGAATCACAGCCGGTGGTAACCAACACCGCCTCACCGTTGTGTATCCGATAGACCCAGTCACCATTCTCTACCACAGCAGGCTGATGTGAGATAGCCACAATGGTCAACCGACCGCGAAGGTCTCGTAGGGTTTGACAAATGGCGGCCGTATTCTCGGCATCGAGCGCGCTGGTGACCTCGTCCAGGATCAACAGCTTAGGTTGATGCACCAACGCCCTGGCGATGGCGATGCGTTGCCGCTGACCTCCCGATAATGCTGTTCCACGCTCGCCGACCGAACTATGGATCCCGGAGGACCGCTTCGTTATAAAATCCCAGGCGCCGGCGGCGCGCAGCGCCGCCTCAGCATCGGCCTCGTTCAGTTCCGGATCGCCAAGCGTCACATTCTGCAGCACCGTATCGTGAAGGAGAAAAGGCTCTTGCGGCACATACCCGATCATTCGTCGCCACTGCCTCAGATCAACATCATCCAATAGCACATCGTCAATCCAGACACTGCCGTGTTGCGGACGCAACAGACCCGTAAACAGATCGGCGATCGTCGTTTTTCCGGCCCCCGATGGCCCTATGATCACCGTAAATGATCCGACCGGCACAGCCAGCGATACGTTCCGCAGTACACGGTGTTTGCCATACCCGAAGCTGACCGTGTCCAGGCGGAGAGAGTTCTTGAGGCTCGGCGGGAGGCCCCCCGGCTCCGTTTCACGGTCGCGGTTCGCACCGTCAATCGCAGCTTGCAACGACCAGAAGGCGCTGTCCAGCGTTCGTAATTTCTGATATCGCCGCTGCATTTTGGCGAGGCAGGTCAGCACGCGCGCGAGAACAAGAACCATCACCATCACGACGCTGAGCGACAGCTTCCACCGGCTCAGAGCCATGTATAACCCGATCACGATGACGATCGTCAACGCGAGCTCCTGAGAGGAGCTCAGCGCCTCCGCACTCAGCACATCTTGTTGAAACGCCCGGTTCAGTCGTTGAGTACTGGACTGGAGGGACGGACCTATCAACTCTTCTCGCGCCATAGCCTTCAGCGGTTTAATGGACTGAAGGCTGTCCGTTAAGTCGGCCAGCAGGGACTTCATGAGTTTAGTCTGACGGTTTCCAGCCCGATGCGCCATGCGAACAAGATAGTTGAGTCCGAAGAGGATCAGTATTCCAGGAATCAGAAATGCCAGCATCGCCTCTCGCGCAACGACGAAGGCCACGCCGGCATAGACGAGGGCTTCGGTAAATAGAGCGGCGGCGTTGGCGCCCTCCATGAAAGCCATGGACGCTCGCATGGCTTCAGTCCCCACCGTATTGGCCAGGCTCCCCACAGGTTGGCGTACATAATACTCCCACCGGGCAGCCAGCAGGGTACGGATAAGGGAGAGTCGCAGATCGGTGGCGACATGCGTGACGGTATACCCAGCTTGAGTTTTCGCCAACACGAGAAATACCGCCTTGACTGCCACACAAAGGACAATAACAATCAGCAGCGTGCCGACAGTCGGGATGAGTCCGACCGCTCCCAGCGCTTGCGTCAGGACCCACTGCGCTCCGGACAAGTGAGTGCCGATTCCCTGAATGTGCTCACCCGTCGCTACGCTGAGCAACGGCAGCAGAACAAGGAGTCCCACCCCCTCCGCGACACTCGCAAGCAGCAGAGAGATCAGCGTAAGCACGCTTCGTTGGGGATACATTCGGATGATAGTAATCAGAAACCGCATGACAACACACAGTGGATCCGAATGAGATTGATCATTGGCCGAAAAACTTGATGACGCACGTGAGATCCTTCGACAGCCTTCGCAGCCGCTTTTTCGCCTTAACCGTGCGCGATCGCTTCTCGATGATGAAGATCTCGATCTGTGGCACTCATCTTCTCAAAACGGCTGGGTTCCGGAAATAGACGCTCCAGCAAATGCGTGATATAGGATCCCCAGTCGAAGTGCTCATTGTATTCGCAGTCATTGAGACATAAAAACTTCGGGCGGCGGGATGGCGGGGTGTTGATCAGATTGCTTGATTTCCTGGGCAGGCGGCCCGTGTTTCCCTTCTTAGATATCATCATCCAGTTGTGATCGAAGACAGGCACAGCAGCACCCTTATAAATCGCGTAATACAGCAGCAAGCCGGCGACGTCGATGCTCTGTGGTGATCGGAACCTCTCATGCATTGCAGCAGACACCTCTCGCGGAAACCTCTCGTGTATTTCATGGGCAATCGATTTGGAATGAATCTGAATCTGATGATTTGGATAATTCCAGGGATACACATTCTTCCGAAAAGGTCGAAGTCGTATCCACTGCTTGAGATTGATGCGAGGTTTAAAGAAGTTCCCCAACTCCGTTTCCATTAGGCGACAGCTATTCACGAACTGCTCAGAAAACGGATCGTGCTCCGGATTGCTGGGAATATAGACAAGGTTCGTCTTGAAACCTACTCGCATCTTCCCGCTCTCTAGAATGAAGTCCGTGACGGTCACATCATTAAGAAAGAACATGTCGTCATTCGCATAGAGAAAAAACTCGCATAATCCGCCAATCCTATGCATGACGGTCTCAATGGCATTGGAAGAAAAGCACGGCAGACAACTGCTATCCGGGAAGATATCTTTATGATCA
This sequence comes from Candidatus Methylomirabilota bacterium, assembly GCA_003105305.1. GTDB lineage: Bacteria > Methylomirabilota > Methylomirabilia > Methylomirabilales > Methylomirabilaceae > Methylomirabilis. Next base: position 6,843 of record PQAQ01000270.1, on the reverse strand, counting down.
ATAACAAATAAATTTCTGGCTCCGGAATTCAGCCAGGCCGGCCGCTGATCGTTCGTAATAATGTATATATTTCGGATAAATGGTGCGTGCTTTTCGACGCTGCGCAAGCTGAATTTCAGCTCGTCATGATTTCTAAATCTGGCGGCAAACGGAGCCGGGGTATACTGACCAAGCGTTTTCAGCGCTTCAATTTTTTTGGCTTGCCATGCTGGTTCCGTTGAGTCCACCCATAAGTACACCAAATCTATATCGTTTAGCATTCATGCTACCCCCTGCGATGAGGGCAAAAAGCCTCGTTAGCCTCGGAAAAGGTGCCTATAAAAGTACTTATCGCGCACGCGAATTACGGGGTTGATCCAGGAGCGGGAGTAGATCCATAATTGTCGCGCGAACGAGGGGACATCCACGTCCTTGATCTCGATGCGCGGTACGCAGGCAGGCTTTGTTCGCGGCGTACAGACGCCACGGTGCATACTGTAGAGCACCGAAAAGCCGGCTTCCCCTGCAGCTTCTACAAACCTCGTTTCGTAATATCCAAAGGGCCAGCACAAATGGCTGCTGTCGCGCCCAAGATGCTCGCGCAGCACTGCGCGGGATTGGGCTAAATCTTCTTCAAGGCGGGCAACCCGTACGCGTGTTTCCGGATACTGCCGACGCCAGCGGGTGTGGCCGTGGGTATGGGAATGGATCTCCGCCACGCCGCTGGCCTCCATGGCTTTGATCTCCGACCACCGCAGCACGAACGCATCGGCACACCCCTCGGTGATAGCCTTCTCACTGGCGCGCTGGTCGAGGCACTCCGGCAACGTCTCGGATTTGCCCATCCCGGCATGCGGCCGCGTCGGACCTTCGCCGACCCATCCCGTGACCGCAAAAATGACCACGTGCAAACTCAGTCGCTCCAAAACAGGGAAGGCGTATACATAGTTGTCGAGGTACCCGTCATCAAAGGTGATGAGCACGCTTTTTTGAGGAAGCGCTGTCTTTCCTTCGATGAAGGCCGCAAACTCGTCGGCGTGGAGCGTAGTGTAGCCGCTGTGCACAAGGTACCGCATGTGGGCTTCGAAATTCGCGGGCGAGACAGTCCACCGCCCAGGGCAATGATTTATGCTGTGATACACCAGGACAGGCACAGCCTTTGCGTACTTATCTGCCACAGGGGAAGCTTCTCTAAAAATCCATAGTTAGCCTTAGCGGCCAACGTTTTCGCGAATGGACCAGCGTCATGCTGGTTGATAAGTGTAAGTATTTTTACGCATCAGCCCGATTCTCTCGTTGGTTAAGCGCCAGGACTCATGTCTCACGAGCCCTTCGCCGCGGCAGACCTACGAACGAATCGCGCCATGGCAGTCGGTGAGGTCGGAGGAGAGAGCCGCCTTAACGGACGCAAAGGCTCGACAAATCCGGTTAATCTGGTCTGGCGTGTGCGCTGCGCTCACGCTGCATCGGAGCAGGCTGCTTCCGTCCGGCGCGGCCGGCGGCAAGATCATATTGACGTAGACACCTTGATCAAGGAGTCCGTTCCAGAAGGCGATCGTCTCGTCCTTCTGGCCGAGCCGAGCTGCGATAATCGGACTGGGTTCTGGACCCAACCTGAATCCCAGTCCCTTCAACTCGTCGTACAACCGCCGCGCGTTATCCCAGAGACGCACGCGTAGCGCCGGCTCAGTCCGGAGCTTCTGCAAGGCGGCGCGCGTAGACGCAACGATTGATGGACATGGCGAGGCGGTGAAAATATACGGACGGCTGACATACCGCGCCAAGTCTACCTCAGGATGATCCGAGACACAGTAGCCGCCGATGGCGCCCAGACTCTTACTGAAGGTTCCGACGACAAAATCGACACTATCTTCAACGCCGGCCTCCTCTGCCAGCCCGCGGCCACGTTCCCCCAGCACCCCAAGCGAGTGGGCCTCATCAACAAGCAGGTAGGCGCCGTATTCCCGTTTTGTGATGGCGATCTCCCGCAGCGCCGCGCGGTCGCCGAACATGCTGTAGAGACCTTCAACAATGATGAGCGTGTTGGCGCATCGCTTCCCCAGACGTGCGAGACGCTTACAGAGGTCGGCAACATCGTTGTGGCGGAATCGAATGACCTCCGCCCCGCTCATCCGGCATCCGTCATAAATACTCGCATGACAATCGGCGTCGATCAGGATCACATCCCCCTGGCCGGTTAGCGCCGCTATCACGCCCAGATTTGCCTGGTAGCCGGTCGAGAACACATTGCACCACCGGCGCCCAAAAAATTCCGCCAGCTCGTGCTCCAACGCGAGGTGCCCGCTGAAGCTGCCGTTGGCCATTCTGGATCCCGTTGTGCCTGTGCCTTGCTCCTGCACCGCCTGGACCGCCGCTTGTATGCATTGCGGATCGAACGTCAGACCAAGGTAGTTGTTGGTTCCGGCCAGAATCATTGGATGGCCGTTCACGATGGCCTCGGTCGGCGACAGGATTCGTTCGATGATGACCCGAAAGGGATCTTGGCTCGATTGCGTCAACGCCTCGCGGGCTTCCGCAAGTGGTCGAAACTTTTCCAGCAGATCCGTCACTTCTGCTCCGTAAGTTGTTCAATCTGGCGGGCAAAATCTCTGATGGTCCGCACATCCGGTATGACGTTTAACGGAATGGAGATATCGAACCGTTCCTCCACCTCGAGCAGGATCTCCATGACCTTCATAGAATCGAGATCGAGATCGGCCACGAGTTCCGTCTCGTCAGAAAGAGTCTGCCCCTCCTGCGCAAACGGTTTCAAAATCTCATAGAGCCGTGGCAATATCGTGTCGTAAAGAGCCATCTTGTGAGGTATGACGTTCTAGTTAAGTGTTACGCCAAGTGTCCGCCGCAGACCCTCTTCCAGACGCACCTTCGGCGTCCAGTCCACAACGCGGCGAAACGGGCCATTATCGCAGACCCAGTCAGGGTGTCTGAGTTCTCGCACCTTTCCCTGGGTCAGCATAGGGGAATATCCTATCACGGAAGCCGCCATCTTGTTAAGCCGGGCCGTCAGATTCAAGATCGACTCCGGAATCCGGCAATGTACAACCCGCCTTCCTCTGATCCGTTCAAAGGTCTCAACAACCTCATACCACGTGTATCCCTGCGGGTGTCCATCATCCAACTCGAACGCACGCTTCTCTCGAATCTCGCCGGTAAGCCATTTCACCGTTGCCTCCGCCAGATCCTCCACATAGAGCATGGAGAACCGCGCATCTTTACAACCGGGTATGGGCGCAATCCCGTGCAGCATCAGGCGCAATAAGGGAAGCAACTCGCGGTCTCCTGGACCATAGACCGCGGGTGGGCGAAGCGCGGTCCACGAAAGCCGATCTGAGACTTTTGAGAGTGCGACCTCCCCCATCCGTTTGCTGGCAGCGTAAGGTGACAACTCAGGTTCGCGAGCTGCGAGAGACGACATGAGCAGAAACCGGGGCGCTGGGCTGCGGCCGGCGGCGATTGAGGCCAGACGTGAGACCGCTTCGACATTGGCCGGATAAAAATCTGCGTCAGTGATGCCGCGCAGAACCCCCGCGCAATGGATGACAACATCCGCATCGCCGACTAAGCCCTCCAGGCAGTCGCGATCCCCCAGTGTCCCCCGTACCCATTCCAGTGAGAGGCCAGTCAGATGTGACGGCGGGGATGGTGAACGATGAAGCGCGCGTACCCACCATCCTTCCTGTATCAGCCTTCGAGCTAGGGCGCTTCCAATGAACCCGGTCGCCCCCGTCAGCGCGACGACGCCGCGCATGAGTCCGCTTGCTGGTCGGGCTGCGGAAGACGATCGTGATCGGATCCGTTCCGGCCATGAAAGAGTCGGGCGGTATCGTTTCGGGTCAAAAATTCTTCCCGGGTTTTTGAGCGGGACAGTTTCCCGGAGGACGTGCGGGGCAGGGTGCGGGGTGGAACGAGTTCGACAAAACAGTCGAGCGCAAAATACTCGCGGATCAGCCCTTGCAACCGATAGATGAAATCGGCCTGTTTAGCGGGATCCAACTCCCGGCAGTGGACAACCATGACGGCCATCTCAGTCCGATCAGGCCTCTCTATTGAGAACGCACAGGCGTCACCGGGTCTGACCTCCGGTAACTCCTCGGCGAGGTGCTCCAAATCCTGAGGCCAGATATTTCGACCGTGGACAATAATGACATCTTTCTTGCGGCCTATGATAATGAGACTACCCTCTACAAGGTATCCCAGATCTCCCGTGTCGAGCCACCCGTCCGGAGACAGCACCTTTCGGGTTTTCTCTGGATCATCGAAATATCCGGACGTCATATTGGCGCCCCGCACGAAAATCACTCCAGCGTGCCGGTCCGGCAACACAAGCCCCTGCTCGTTTCGTATCTCAATTTCAATACCGGAGAGAGGAACCCCGCAGTTGACAAACCGGCTGACGCTCGTCTTGTCCGAGTCCGATCCCAGCTCACACTCGCTGAGAGGGGATGCCACTCCACACTTGGCCAAGAGGCTCCGGTCTACCCGATCAATGACAATACCTTTATCTATTGGCGCAAAACTGACGGCAAGGGAGGCCTCCGCCATACCATAACAGGCCACAAAGGCACTCGGTTTAAACCCACTCGGCGCCAGCGCGTCAGCAAACTCCTTGAGTACGCCGGGCCGAATAGTTTCTGCGCCAACCCCGGCGGCTCTCCACGCGCTGAGGTCGAACCTGTCGGCCTCATCCTGCCTGAGACGCCTTACGCACATTTCATATCCGAAGGACGGGCTGAATGAGATCGTCGCCTTCGTCTGCGTCATGAGCGACAGCCACAACCGGGGTCGCATAGCAAACGATTGGGTTTTCAAATAGTCGACGGAAACCTGGCATACCATCGGCGCAAGCACGAACCCCACAAGCCCCATATCGTGATAAAAAGGTAACCAGGATACCGCACGATCACCGGGCCCAATCTGGAGACCCTGCTGAAGGATCCCCTCAAGATTGGCAAGGACCGCCGTCTGCGCAATCATCACCCCGCGAGGAAACCGGGTACTTCCCGAGGTGTATTGAAGGTAGGCCGTCTCGGTTGGACGCAGGGGCTCCGTTCTCTCCTGGGTTTCGGGCAGGCAATCAAAGGTCTCCGGTGTCCCGATATGAACTAGATCGAGACCATCGGCAGCCTCGCTCAAGAATGGGAAGAACTCAGGTGGCGCCATCGCAACCGACGGCCGGCAGTGGGCGAGAAGCGCCCGGAGCTGGGTCACGTATCGCTTGCGGCCGCTGATCAGAAGCGAAGCCGACAGCGGAACAGGCACCAAGCCTGCGTACTGACATGCAAAGAAGAAGCGATGAAAATCCGGACCGGTATCCGCAACGATGGCGACTCGAGCGCCCCGTTCGAGCTGAAGACCCGTCAGACGCCGCGCGAGCAATCGTGCCTGCTCCCGAAGTTCGGTGTACGGCAGGCTTGCGTACAGTTCACCACGGTCCCCATAAAAATTACATCCAGTCTCTCCCCCGGCTGCGTAGTCCAGCGCCTCGGCCAGCGTGGAAAAGCCACCGGCTCGAAGCGACAAGGAGTTCTCAGTCGGCGTCGGTCCTGTTATCATCCCCCCTACACCCCCCTTGTATACGAAACGCCGTTACCGAACGACTCGAACCCTGAGCGCCGGTAAGGTCCTGTCCGTACCGGCCACAGAGGAACAGAGCCGCTCAACGTCTTCGCAACTACTGTGAGCGGCTGGATCCCAAACCGAGCGCCACACAGAATGCGACAAGCGGCAGATCACTCCGCTGCAAGTCCCCTGATCATCTGTTAACACATCGAGGTCGATAGCAGATAATCATTGTAATACTTCTAGCCGATGATGCGGCACGCTGCAGCACTCAAGACGACCCCGCCTGCAACGCGCGCATAACATATTGAACGCAACCGGCAAACGTGCATAATAGTGAGATTCAAGGGGCACTAACATCACCTACCGCTGTCACACCAATATGATAGCCCGGTATCTTATACAAGAACTGAGGGGTTTTGTGCAACAAAAAAACGCAGGGAGACTCTACGCGTTGCTGACAGTCGAAAATACGACTCCGTCGCGGGTGACATAGTGTCCGATCGGAACTCCGCAGCTCTCCCTGGAGAACTACCCCCTACTGTCGGCGCAACTCCCGAATCCGTTCGCATCGTGCCGATCAATGGATCGCGCGATCTCCGCCGGTTTATACGTCTTCCGTCGTCGTTCTATGCCGATGACCCGGCGTGGATCCCTCCCCTGCTGATCGAGCGACGGGAGCAGTTCTCTCGGCGCAACCCGTATTTTACGCATGCACGGTGTTGCTTCTGGCTCGCGTACCGCGGCACGAGGCCGGTCGGACGGATCAGCGCCCAAATTGACGAATTACATCAGACGCGGTATCAGGATATGACTGGATTCTTCGGGTTACTCGAGGCCGAGGACGAGGCAGAGACGTTTCACGCATTGCTGGGTACGGCGGAGACCTGGCTGCGCAACCAAGGGATGTCGCGCATCCGTGGTCCCTTCAATCTCTCGATCAATCAGGAGTGTGGGCTGCTCGTAGAGGGATACGATACCCCTCCAATGATTATGATGGGCCACGCCCGCCCCTACTACGCCGATCGCATCACAGCCGAGGGGTATCAGCGATCGAAAGATCTGTTGGCCTATCGGATTGCGACCGACTTCATGCCTCCCGCGCTCATGCAGGCCGCTGTAAAAAAAGCCGCCGACCGGGTCAGGATCAGGTCGATGCGTAGGTCACGCATGAACGAAGAACTCCGGATTCTTCAAGAGATCTTTGAGGATGCGTGGTCGGACAATTGGGGCTTTATCCCCTTCACCAAGGAAGAATTTCGCCATTTAGGGCACAGCCTGCGG
>PQAQ01000269.1 GCA_003105305.1 Candidatus Methylomirabilota bacterium | reverse complement strand
GTATAGGGTATAGGGTATAGGGTCTCCGAGAACTCAAAAAGCCCTAAACCCTTGACCCTGTGCTCACATCACATGGGGGAAAGCCAGGCGACAGGATCCTGAGGTCCGCCACGATAGCGTATTTCGAAATAGAGCTGTGATCCGGTTGCCGACCCAGTGTTACCGACGGTTCCAATGATCTGTCCTTTTGCGACGCGATCGCCCGGTTTGACGAGGATCTCGGCGGCGTGTGCATAGACGGTATAGTATTCCTCGCCGTGGTCAAGGACGATCAAGCGGCCATACCCTTTGAACCAGTCGGCGTACAGAGCGACACCGTCGGAGACCGATACGATCTTTTGTCCCTCTGGAGCAGTGATTTCGATACCGCGGTTGAAGGTGACCGTCCTGTAACGCGCGTGCTCCTGCCGCCCGAACGTCGAGACGAGGACGCCGGCGGTCGGCCACGGCAAGCGGCCTTTGAGCGACGCAAACGATCCGCTTGGCTCAGACCGGTCGGCCGCTTGTGACGGTATCGAACGGGGCGCTTTCCCGATCCGTGACCGCTTCTGTTGCTGCAGGCGACTGATGAGGCGCTGAAGCTCGCGAGCCGCCAGCTCCAACTCCCGAATCGCCACCAGATGTCCCTTCTTTTCTTCCTGTACCCTGGCCAACAATAGACGTCTGGCCCGCTGTTCTTCCAGGATCTCTTCGCGCTTTTCTGTGATGGCCTTCTGGGCTTGAGTCAGTTCGGCTTTCGATCGCTCGATGACGGCCTGTTGAGTTCCCAGCGTCCCGAGTGTGGCAGTATACGCTGCGACCATCAAACGATCCTGATGTGCAATGGTCGCGAGGTATCGTATACGGCGCTCAGCACCCGACAGATCCTCAGAGGACAGGAGGGCTTGTACATAACCGTACTGCCCCTGTTTATAAATGGCGCGAACACGTCTCCGGAACAGGTTTTGCATCCGGTCGAGGCGAGCCTTAGTGAGCCCGATCTCGTGCTGGGTTGTCCGAAGCCGATCGGTGCTGACCTTTAACTTCGTCTGCAACTCTTTCAGTTCTCGGCCTTTCCGTTGAAGTTCACGTTCGATCCGGTTCAGGTCATCGAAAAGCGTGCGCTCTTGCCGCGCGACTCGCTGCGATTGCTTACGTTCGTGGTTCAGCTCTTTTTTTATCTCGCTGAGCTCGTTCCGCTTTTCCCGGAGGCGTAATGAGGATCCTGCCTTGCCGTCAGCCGCCTGGCCGGATTGCGGGCCGGCGAGGAGCGTTGCCATGCACACGACTATCACCCGGCGGGTATGTGGCGATTTGAGCCATTGCTTCGATCTCGTCACGGCCGACTACGTCTTCAGGAAGCGGCTGACAGCCATCGCACTGCCCAAGGCGCCGATCGCGGCGCCCCCGACCACCAAACCAACCATTATCGACGATTCCATGAACCCCTGACCCGTCGTTCTCAAGAAGAGCGGAGAGGTGACCGTGAAGGTTGGCGCCACAAACCGATAGGCTGCGAATAGGGCTCCCAGCGCGAGCGCTGCGCCGAGGCCGCCCTGCAGCATCCCCTCTACCAGAAAGGGCGCGCGAATATACGCCTTGGTGGCGCCGACGAGGCGCATAATCTCAATCTCCTGCGCGCGCGCGTACACGGCAAGTCGAATGGTATTTGAGACGATCATTGCCGACCCGAGCGTCAGCACCGAACCGATGATAGCGCCCAGCAGCTTAATGATTCGCACGGCCTGAGACATCCGCTCGACCCAGTCCTGTCCGTACTGGATCTCCTCCACGCCCTCGAGACGGCTCAGGTACGCGCTGAGCGTTTTGAGAGCCTCCGAGCTTTGATATCCCTCGCGGATCTTGAGCTGGAAGGAGGCGGGGAGCGGATTATCCCCCAGACCCTCGAGCAGGCTTTCCTGCCCCTTGAGCTCCCGACGGAAATTGGTCAGCGCCTCTTCTTTGCTCGTGAACGTAAAGCTCTTAACGGCCGCTTCGTTCTCGATCCGCCGCTTCAGCATGTCTATCTGCAGCGGCGTAATCTGATCATCCAGAAAGACTGACACCTGGAACTGTTCCTGCCACTGAGCGACCAGCGCGTTAATGTGTTGGATCAACAGGACGAACATACCGATAATGACGAACGACACCGCGATGCTCGCGATCGACGCCAGACCGCCCCATCCGGCGCGAACCAGGTTGGTTGCGGCGTATGCCAACAGATATTTCAGCTTCTCAACCATCTACGAGCACCGCAATCCCCCTATTCCGGCAGTTGCGGCTGAACCCAACCTGTCAGCCGATTCGCCTGCTGCCATTCGCCGACGATCCTTCCCTGCTTGAGGAACACCGTCCGGCAGCCTGCCTCTTCCGCCAGTTTGAGATCGTGGGTGGCTACCAAGATAGTGGTGCCCTGTGCGTTAATTTCGAAGAGCAGTCGAAGGACGTCCGTGGCCAACTCGGCATCCAGATTCCCGGTCGGTTCGTCGGCCAAGAGAATGGCCGGATTGTTCATCAGCGCTCGCGCCATTGCCACCCGCTGCTGTTCGCCGCTTGACAGCTTGTACGGCGCCATCTGTGCCTTGTGGGACAGCCCGACCAGTGTCAGCAATTGCGCAACCTTCCGCTTAGCGTCCAACGCCGTCATGCCCACGACCTTGGCCACTAGGGTAAGATTGTCCTCGACAGTTCGGTCACGAAGGAGCTTAAAATCCTGAAAGACGATTCCCAGTGTCCGCCTGAGATACGGGACCTCCCTCGATTTCATACGAACGAGATTGCGGCCATTGACCAGGATCTGGCCGGAGGTGGGAAGCTCGTCGCAAAAGATCAGACGGAGCAGCGTGCTTTTGCCGGCGCCGTTGGCGCCAGCGAGGAAGACCATCTCCCCTTTGTGAATATGAAGATCGACATCGACCAGGGCCTCCAGATCTTTTCCAAACGTTTTGTACACATGGAACATCTGGATCATGGTCGAACCAGCCCTGGATGACCTCCTTGTATCTTCATACCCCGCCGGCTCAAGACGCGATCACAGGTGCGGAGATCTCGTGACGACTCTGTACAATTTCACGTTAACCCCTTTTCAGCATCAATGCAACCAAAAATCTTTCCGGTATTGCGGGAGTGATCAATGCTGCCGTACGGTACGTGCGCGCGGTGCCCGCTGACTTTGCGCAAGACCCTGGAGGACGCGTAGATTTCGGCGATCCGTCTCGACGACATCACCATCCTTCGGGGTTTCGATGATCATCGGAATCCCGCGCAGACGTGGATCGGTGACCAGGCAGCGAAACGCCTCAAGGCCGATCGTCCCCTCGCCGATGTGCTCATGACGGTCCACGCGACACCCCAATGGTCCCTTGCTGTCGTTGAGGTGAATGACCTTGAGTGAGGAGAGGCCCACGATGTGGTCGAACAGATCCAGCGCAGCGTGATAGGCATCCGGCGTTCGGATATCGTAACCGGCTGCGAACAGATGACAGGTATCCAGGCAGACGCCGGTCCGCTCGGGGAGGCCGATCTGATCCAGCAACTGTGTGATCTGCTCGAACCGATATCCCAAGGTGGTCCCCTGGCCTGCGGTCGTTTCGAGCACCGCCCGGACTCGACAACCGTCCGTTCGCTTCAACAGTTCCCGGAGACTCTGCGCGACCCGTTGTAATCCCGCCTCCTCGCCGGTCCCCATGTGGGCCCCAGGATGGAGCACCAGAAAGGGGATGCCTAGCATCTCGGCCCGTTCAAGTTCCTCCTGACAGGCGGCCATCGACCGCTGATGTAATGCGGGGTCCGCAGACGCCAGATTGATCAGATAGGCGCTGTGCGCCACAGCCGGAGCGATGGCCGCCGCCTGAAGATGCGCGTGAAACCGATCGATCTCGTCTGAGGGCAAGGGTCTGGCCCGCCATTGATTACTGCTTTTGGTAAAAATCTGGATGGTCCGACAGCCGACCTGCCGACCCCTGAGCGGCGCCAGATCAACGCCCCCTGCGATCGACATGTGGGCGCCAAGAATCAGATCGTCCGGTTGGGTCCGCGGCGAGTGTGATCGTGTCATTGAGGCGACCAAGGGTGGGCAGAGAGGGTCAGTGGAGGCGAAATCGTTCGGCCAACAATCTTCGGAAGCGGGGCTGATAGATCAGATCGAAGACCTGCTCCTTCCCAGGAAAGAGGCGCAGCGCCAACTCCCTGGTGGCGACGACCATCCTGGAGGCCTCTTCCAGCGACAGTGTCGTCTGACTGATCGTACTCATGGTGAGGCTGACCACGAGCCGAAGTTGTCGCAGTTTCCGTTCCTCTTCCTTGAGTTCATCTGGGGTCGGCATGTCTTCTCCCGTCCTGCTTCGTCGTCCCGGTGTCATGATAGCAGAGGGCGTAACCGATTCCAAGGTTCGTCGCGGAGGATCCGATCCTTTAGCGGCAAAGGTCAAGCAAGTCGAGCTCAACCTTTGCGTATGACAGCGTAACGTAGTGATTCGCAGTATAAGACGATATGATTAGCGTAAATGCAGATACGCAGAATGGCGTATTGACATATCGTATCTAAATATGCTACACGCTACCGCGTATTCTGTAAGAGATCTCAGTCGCCCAATGTGCGCGAGGACCCTGGTTCCGTCTCTTGAGGGGTCCTGTTGATCGGTTCTGCGATTGCGATCTCTGGAGGGTGAACATGACCATCAGCCTGGTCCTAGCCGATGAGCATCCCATCGTTCTGGATGGGCTCATGCAGCTCTTCCGTGTAGAACCGGACATAGAGGTCGTGGCGTGCTGTGCCACCGGTATGGACGCCCTCGAATCCGTTCGAACGCATCGGCCGGATGTGTTGAGCCTCGGCCTCTGCATGCCCGGGATGGATGGCCTGGCGGTGCTCCGAGAGATGAACAAAGCGAAGTTGCCCACGCGTGCCGTCCTGTTTACGTCAGCCATTAACGAGGATCAGGCGATCAACGCGATCCGTCTTGGCGTATGCGGTGTCGTGTTGAAAGAGATGGCGCCGTCGCTTCTTGTACAGTGCGTCCGAAAGGTTCATGCCGGCGAGCAGTGGTTGGAGAAACGCTCCTTTGGGCGAGTCCTCGACACCCTGCTGCAGCGCGAAGCCGCTCACCGCAAGGTCGCCGGAATTCTGACACTCCGCGAGATCGAGATCGTGCGGATGGTAGCCTCCGGTCAGCGCAATAAGGCGATCGCCGATCGGCTGGTGATCAGCGAAGGCACGGTCAAGAGCCACCTGCACAATATCTATGACAAGCTTGACCTGGGAAACCGCGTCGCGTTGTGTCTCTATGCCCAGCAGAAAGGGCTTGTCTGATCCGCGCCGGTCTCGGAGGTCCGGAACCGGCGCATCACTTCTCTAGATGGCCCAGTCAAGAACAGACGTTGACAGCTCGATACCTATAGCGATATATCTAGCACTATGAAAACGACCGTAGAGATTCCAAATCCGCTCCTGGCGGAGGTCCGGAAATTGGCGTCCCGTGAAGGTGCCACTGTCCGAGCCCTAGTCGAGCAAGGGCTGAGACGAATCCTCGCCGAAAGCCAAAAGCCCGGCGCATTTACGCTTCGTAAGGCATCGTTTAAGGGGAAAGGACTCCAGCCCGGTGTGGCGCATGCTTCCTGGGAGCGAATCAGAGAGATGGCGTACGAGGGGCGGGGCGGGTGATTGCGGTCGACACGAATCTACTCGTGTACGCCCACAGAGAAGACTCGCCGTGGCACGAGAGCGCCCTCAGGAAAATCAGGGAACTGGCCGAGGGCCACGCGGCGTGGGCAATCCCATGGCCGTGCGTGCATGAGTTTCTCGCCATCGTCCCCATCCCCGGATTTACGCCCCACCGACCCCCCTCACAGCGGCCATAGATCAGGTGGAGACATGGCTGGAGTCGCCCAGCCTGGTGCTCCTGCCGGAATCCGAAGGGTATTGGCAACAACTGCGTGCCGTGCTCATACCGGGACACATCGGCGGGCCGCAGGTCCATGATGCCCGTGTAGCGGCGATCTGCGTACTTCACGCCGTAGAGGAACTCTGGACCGTTGATCGTGACTTCGGGCGCTTTCCGGCGCTCACAGTCCGCAATCCGCTCGTCGGCTGATCGGACCGCCTCATGCCCATCGGTCTCGCCGGTGTCACGGGCTTCCTATTGCGGTGACGAGAGGAGGCAGTCGATGGCCGCCTTGAAGCTCGCGTAGGGCTGGGCGCCGCTGATCCCCCGCAGCGCCTTGGCGTGTGCGTTGCTTGGGTCCGTCATCCCGAAGAAAAAGCCTGGTGTCCCCGTCACTCCGGTCTTCTGCCCCTCGGCGAGCGCTATGGTGCAGAAGGGCTGCTCTTACGCAAGATGCCGGAAGATGAGGGGCTGTAAGGTTCGGCAGGGCAGGGCCACGTTGCCTGAGGTCGCTTCTGGGCTTAGCCCATTTGCTTTCGCGATACCATATAGTGGCACCATATGCTATGCTACAAACATATGGTACACCGCCGGTTTTGGATGAAGCAGATTGAGCGACGTTGGCAGGAGCGCTCCGTGCTCTGGCTGTCCGGAGTACGGCGGGCCGGCAAGACCTGCCTAAGCCAGGGCCTATCGCAGGTGGAGTATTTCGACTGCGAACTGCCGCGCGTTCGACGGATGATGGACGATCCGGAAGCGTTTCTGGATCAGCTCCGCGGCCGTCGGGTGGTGCTGGACGAGATTCACCGGCTGGCGCATCCATCGGAACTGCTGAAGATTGCGGCTGACCACTACCCGGACGTTCGAATCCTGGCAACCGGCTCTTCGACACTGGGGGCGTCGGCCAAATTTCGGGACACGCTGGCCGGACGCAAGGCCGAGCTGTGGTTGACGCCCTTGATCGCAGCCGACATGGACGATTTCGGCAATCGCGATCTGCCCCATGGGCTGCTGCATGGGGGGCTGCCGTCGTTCTTTCTCGCGGACTCTCTTCCCGAGCGGGATTTTCAGGAATGGATGGATGCGTTTTGGGCCAAAGACATTCAGGAACTGTTCCGCCTGGAGCGGCGCCACGCGTTTCAACGGTTCGCCGAGCTCTTGATGGCCCAGAGCGGGGGCATCTTCGAGGCCACGCGGTTTGCGAGACCGTGTGAGGTGAGTCGCTCTACGATCGCCAACTACCTCAAGGTATTGGAGGCCACCTTTGTCGTGCACCTCATCCGTCCCTTCAGTTCCCACCGGTCCACAGAGATCGTCTCCGCGCCGAAGGTGTATGCATTTGATACTGGATTTGCCTGCTATTATCGAGGCTGGCATGCCCTCCGTCGAGAAGACCTTGGGCTGCTATGGGAGCATTTTGTGCTCAATGAGCTGCATGCACGGTTACAGACCCGCGAGATCCGCTACTGGCGCGACAAGCGTGGGCACGAGATCGATCTGGTGGTGGGTGGTCGCGGACGGGCGCCGGCAGCCGTTGAGTGCAAATGGGCTGCTGATGAATGGGATGGAGCGAATCTCCGAGCATTCAGAAGCCACTACCCCTTGGGCGAGAACTACGTGGTGGCTCATGATGTGGAACGATCGTATCACCGCACGTGCGGCCCGCAATCGGTCAGGTTCCTCGGCCTGCCGGAACTCATCACCAGGCTGCATGGTTCCTCCGCTGTAGAACAGCCGTAGATGCTGACCGGTTTGCCCCCACCTGTTGGGATGGTACGAGGAAACCAAAAAGATCTGAGGCGAGTATAGGCGCCGGCTGGGGAGCGGTCAAGCGAAGGCGCGAGAGTTCCAGGCAGGCCGATGTCGAGTTGAACCATGCGCCCCTTGGGAGCGGCTCGACCAGCTTTATGGTGCAGTAGGCAGGGGCGCTGTGTGCGGATGGTCGCTCGCGGCCTAGGCAACAAGGAGATCGCTGTCGGACTGACCATCAGCGAAAGGACGGTCAAGACCCACCTGCATCACAGCTATGAAAAACTTCACGTTAACGGCCGCGTTACCCCTGACCCTTTACGCCCAGCAGAAAGGGCTTATCTGAACTGTCTCAGAAGCGGTCAAAGGTTCAACGCAAACAGGATCGCCCTCCGGACTGCCTGGAGTTTGTCCGAGGATAATGTTGTGATGGCCGCGCCGATTTTTCCCTTAGACACTGTCTGAATATGATCGCAGTTGACGGCACATTCCATCGGCATGCCATCCGACTTCGTTAAGACGACCTCGCTGGGGACGTCCCTGATCGTGGAGGTGACGGGCGCAACGGTGACCTCTCCGAGATAGTCCAGGATCGAATCGCGGGTAAGAATCAGAACAGGTCGCTTCTTATCAGGGGGTTGAAATGTATACCAGCGGATCTCTCCTCTCGTCATGCATCCCCCCAGGCGTGTTCTTCTTCCCATCTGTCGAATTCACCGGGCTTCACGGGTGTCGAGTGGTATCCTTTCCTGTGCTGTTCCTCGAGCCGACTGATGTGGAACCGCTGGACAGCCTCCTGTAGGGCGTGACGAGTAAAGGCGGATCGTGTGGTGTGGAGTTCTTTCACAATCTTGTCGACGGTGTGTATCAGCTTGTCATCCAGCGTCATTTGTATCGTCCGCATATTGACCTCCAATCCTAATGTGGATTCTTGCCACTAAGATAATCCACATTGGAAACGCCGTCAACCCACACATAGCCGTCCGATCGATCGTCTCCAAGACATCCGGACCAAGGCGGCCCCCCCGCAGGTCTCGCTGCCGGACCCTAAAGCGAACCGCCCCCTCAGACCACGCAGTCCGAGGGGGCGATGCAAAGAAAGCGCGGAGGCGGCGACCCGCGCGATCAGTGGTCCAGCTTGGGGGGCTTGGTCAGCCACGGGGTGAAATCGACGGTGCCGATGGCGGTGTCACAGCCTGGTTGATTCGGACCCTTCTTGCATCCCCACCAGTTGTTTTCCGCATCGACCGTCGTACCGATCAAGCCGTTCGCGCCGGTGTTGTTGCCTTTGATGATATTGTTGTGCAATACGGCCGTGGCTTGAGTGGGACTGGCGCAATCTGTGGGGAACCAGCTGCCGAACAGCTCACACTGCTGTTCGACGTAGACCCCGGTGCTGAAGCGTTCGATCACGTTCTTCGTGAACGAGACTGACACATCCGTAGAACCCCAACCAAGGAGGTCGGTTGACACGAGCACGCCAAGGGTACCTGACGGGTCGCTGGTTAACGCATGCTTGCCGTTGACCGCATTGTCGGTGAACTGGATCGTCACCGGTGACGTCATCAGTAAGCCCTGTCCGAACGCAGCCAGGCCGACCGCGCACCCTTCAATCTCGTTATCATCCACGGTCGGCGCGATATACGGCGCAAACACAAAGATGCCGTAGCCGTCCGTCATGCAGTGTTTGATCTCGTTCCCCTGAATGAGGTCGGCTGTCCCCCCGTATGCACCGGCATTATCCGTATGGACGCCGCTCCCTGAATGCGTCACTTCATTGTCTAAAAATTTGACGCCGGTCGACCAGTTCGACGAAATGGCGTCATTGGCGTACGATACCTCGTTGTGCGCCATCACGCCGGCGCCCTCGAAGTTGAATATCCCAATTGAAGAAGAATCACCCTGGACGTTCATAACCGTGTTGTCATGGAAGTTGAACGTTCCGCCGCTGGAGGCATAGATTCCCCGCAGGTAGATGTTCTTTACCGTAACGTTGGAGACTGTCAGGTTATTGAACGGAGTATTCAGGGCGTGGTTCGTGATGATGCCGTTGCGCGCATCGAGATCGGCGCCGCCCCTGCTGATCCCGCTTGTCAGGCCCGGGTTGTCGCCGTCGAGGACGAGCCTATTGATCGTGACGTTGTCGGCCTGAACGAGGATAATGTTGCTCGCAGCACCACCGCAGAGAGACGATCCGGTGCATGGGTTTGGGTTCGAGATGGCCGGAACGACAATCGCGCGGTGACCCGACCCTTCCTCCTCCCCGTCCCGTGCCCTTTCCGCACACCCTGGAGCGTCAACGACCTGTCAATTACCACGTTTTCAACATAGGTGCCGGGGCCTACGGCGACCGTATCGCCAGGCGAGGCCGCGTTGATCGCACCCTGAATAGTTGCGTACGTACATCCTGATGGACAGACATTGAGCGTTGCGGCCACAGCCGCCGACGCGACGCACAGACCTGCAATTGTAAGCGTTGCAAGCAGCAACAGGGCGCCCCTCTTCATGGTGTCACCTCCATTGATTGCAAATATTGTGGTTGACCTCGTGGCTCTTCCGCGTGGCGTGTCCTGACGTTTTGGATGGGGCACTATAGCGCCATCTGGGTTGGGCGCGCAATAGGCGTTTGGATATACTTATGTATACCTTTCGATAGACCGGCTGCGGGTCGGATGAAATGGCGCGATCGCGATACGGGAGATACCAATTTGATCTTGACCATTTCCTCCAGGGCGGCTTACCATGCGGCTGCTGGCAGAACAAGTATGCGGAAACGAAAGGAGAACGGATCGATGAAGATTCGGATCGAGCGCA
>PQAQ01000268.1 GCA_003105305.1 Candidatus Methylomirabilota bacterium | reverse complement strand
GTCGAAGGCCAGCGGATCGACGCCAATCTCGTAATCGAGAGCATCACGCCCGACGGAGTCTTCGTGAGCTACCAGGGCAAGCGGGCATTACTCCGAATCGATCAGTCGGCCTCTCGCTGACGCAGTGGAACGACGATTGATGCGATAATCAAGATGCGCGTCGTTGCTGAACATTAACTTGGGGCAGTTGATGCCCGTCACGGCGCAACTTTGAGAGACTATTTCCACTGTGGCGCGCCCACTCATGCCTAAGAAAACCAAGAACGGCAACGGTTCGGTAAGGGTCGTCCGCTCGCAAGCGGACAGGGGCAAGGCGGTCAAGACGCCATCGCGCAGCCTTCTGCGCGATTTGCGTGAGCTGATCGCGTCGGCGCGGCAGGTGAATACGGCCCTCGTGCTGCTGCACTGGCATATCAGGAAACGGATTCCTCAGGACATTCTCAAGCAGAAGCGGGCCGGTTACGGGGAGCGGATTATCTCATCGGTGGCGAGACAATTAGAGATGGAATTTGGACGAGGCTTTTCCGAGAAGTCGTTACGCCACATGGTTCGTTTCGCGGAGGTTTTCCCGAAGGAAGTAATTGTCTCATCGCTGATGAGACAATTGACCTGGACGCACTTCACGAAAATCATTTATCTTGATGACCCCCTCAAACGGGATTTCTACGCCGAGATGTGCCGGGTCGAACGCTGGAGTACACGGACACTGGAAAAGAAGATCGGCGGGATGCTCTTCGAGTGAACGGCGCTTTCCAAGAAACCGAAAGAACTCATCCGGCGGGAATTGGACACGCTCCGCGCCGAAGACAAACTCACGCCGGACCTGGTCTTCTGCGACCCATATTTTCTCGATTTCCTGGGGCTAAAGGATCGCTACCTGGAAAAGGATGTCGAAGACGCCATTATTCGGGAGTTGGAGAACTTTATCCTCGAACTGGGCATCGGCTTCACGTTCATCGAACGGCAGAAACGCATCCAGGTGGACAACGACGATCACTACCTCGATTTGTTGTTCTATCATCGCGGCCTGCAGCGTTTGGTGGCAATTGACCTGAAGTTGCGCGATTTCCAGCCCGCCGACAAGGGGCAGATGGAGCTTTACCTGCGCTGGCTGGCGCGATACGAGCAAAAGTCCGGAGAGGGCTCTCCCCTTGGTTTAATTCTTTGCGCGGGCAGCAAGCACGAAACGGTCGAACTTCTGGAACTGGAAAAGAGCGGCATCCGCGTGGCGTCTTACTGGACGAAGCTTCTGCCCCGCAAACAACTTCAACGCAAACTCCACGAAGCGTTGCTCCATGCGCGGGAGCGACTGGCGCAAGGACAACAACTGTCGAAAGAGATGCCGCGCCTGTCATCGTCGGAGCAGCACTGAGATGCCCAAAACTTGCAGCGCTAACGGATCGGTTAAAGTCATCCGCTCGCAGGCGGATATGGACAGGGCCGTCAAGGCCATCAATAACATGCTACAGCGAGACAAGGCCAGGGGTTGCGCAAGACGTTCTCCCCCTGCTTCAAGACATTGTCGGCAGACCGCAGGAGCATTTTGTCTGCATCTCGCTCAACGGCGCAAACGAGGTAATCGAGAAGCGAATCGTTACAATCGGTCTGCTTGACCGCAGCCAGGTTCACCCGCGCGAGGTGTTCGCCGACGTGATTGCCGACCGCGCGGCCGCGGTTATTTTCGCCCACAATCACCCTAGCGGTGATCTTCGCCCCAGCGACGCCGACCTTCGCATACACAGCCAGCTCATGGAGTCCGCCCATATTCTCGGCCTCCGCGTCGTCGACCACGTTATTGTTGCGAAGAAGGGACACTATAGTTTTCAGGAATCGGGACTGATTTCGTAAATAGGGTGCACTATAGCGCAGACGCTTCAATCCGCCCGACCTCTCCAGGCTGCCAGAGAGATAGCGGCTCGTCCGCCTGAACGAGCTGTTCGAGCAGGCCCACGACACCAACGCCCCGCTGCACGCGATGCTCTTCTCACTACGCTCCCTCGATGTTGTCCGCATCATCGAAGAGCCGCTTGGAGCCTGATGGATATTTTTACGCGGAGGTTGGATTGAAGGCGGGGACCCGACAGGTCTTTGCTGCTTTGGCTAACTGGGTATCCTGCGTAGCGATCGGTAGTCCCAGCCTCATGGCGAGATCCAGATAGGAAGCGTCATAGGTTGACAGATGATGCGTCCGCGCGAGCGAAACGATCTCCGTGAGCATTCGATCGGGGGTTTCCTGTTCGACTGTGATCGGTAGGTTGCGAAGCAGGGCGAGAAAGCGAACGAGAGATGCTTCGCTAAGACGTTTCTTCCGCTCCGCCACAAGCAGGACATTGCCCACTTCAAGGGGCCAAATGGCGGGAACGAAGGCTTCGCCAGTCTCGAGGCTTTCGAGGACGGTATCGGCATAGCGGTTGCCGGCATCCTGAAAACACCACGCCATCACGACCGAGGTGTCGACGACGAATCGCGTAGGCATCAGCGCCTGCCTTCTTCGATCATCTCCCGGATCGTCAGTCTGCCGAGCCGGTGCTCGCTGCGAAATCGCTTTATCTGGTCGATGGTCTCCAGCACTGGGGTCTTCCTCGCGACCGCCGCAGGCTGCAATGTGGCGACCGGGACACCGTGTCTGGTGATCGTGATCTTCTCCCCTTTGGCGACACGCTCTAACAGCTCAGGCAGATGTGTTTTCGCTTTATACGCCCCGACGTTTTTCATGGATACCTCCAATAATACTGGTCTTAGACTAGTCTATCTTCAAAAGTATATAGATGGGCTTTTGATAAGACAAGAGAAAAAAGGGCTAAAGCCGGGCCAGTCTTGATCTGTCATTCCGGATGTGTTACGTTGTCGAACGATGACACCGTCTGCGGCGCGATAGATCGCAACGGTGGACGTTGTTCTTGCAAAAGTAGAAATCCGGAATGGCACTGGATTCCGGGTCGAGCCCGGAATGACGAACCGTTTTGGAGATACAACAGGATACGAGATGTCGCGCGAAAAGAAGACCGGATACGATCCGCGCGGGATTGAAGAGCGCTGGGCCAAAGCCTGGGAGGAGGCCAGCGCCAGCCATGTCGACGAGTCGTCGCCGAAGCCGCCGTATGCCATTGTAATTCCCCCGCCGAATATCACCGGTTTCCTGCATATCGGCCACGCCATGAACAACACGCTGCAAGATATCCTGATCCGATGGCGGCGGATGCAGGGGTATAACGCCCTCTGGATTCCCGGCACCGATCATGCCGGGATTGCGACGCAGAATGTGGTCGAGCGACAGCTTCGGTCCGAGGGGATTGAGCGTGAGACGCTTGGTCGCGACGCGTTCGTGGCGCGGGTCTGGAAATGGAAGGAGGAATCGGGTGGGACCATCATCCGTCAGCTCAAGCGGCTGGGCGCGTTCTGCGACTGGGACCGGGAGTGTTTTACCATGGACGAGCCGCGCCAGCAGGCGGTGCGCGAGGTATTTGTCCGACTGTTCCATGAGGGGTTGATTTATCGGGGCGAGCGACTGATCAACTGGTGCCCGCGCTGCCGGACGGCGCTGTCGGATATCGAGGTCGAGCACGAGGAGACCCAGGGTCTGCTGTATCACATCGCCTATCCATTGGCGGATGATCCGGCAACTCGTCTCATAGTGGCGACCACTCGCCCTGAAACGATGTTGGGTGATACCGCCGTGGCGGTCCATCCGGACGACCCGCGACATGCTGACCAGATCGGTCGCCGGGTGATGCTGCCGCTGACCGGGCGAACCATCCCGGTGGTGGGCGATCCGATTCTCGTGGATCGGGAGTTCGGCACCGGGGCGGTGAAGATCACCCCCGCGCACGATTTCAACGACTTCGAAGCGGGCGAGCGACATAACCTGCCGCGCATTGCGCTCTTTGACGAAACCGGCAGGTTCGCCGGTTCGGTACCTGATGCCCAGATCGAGCCAGCGCTCTATCGCGAGATCGCAGGGTTGGAAGTAGAGAAGGCTCGCGAGATCGTGGTACGCCGGCTGCGCGATCAGGGCTTTCTTGTGCAGGTCGACGCCCATCTGCACGCGGTGGGCAAGTGTTACCGCTGCCGGACGGTGGTGGAGCCGTTTCTCTCGCCGCAATGGTTCGTCAAAGTAGGACCGCTGGCTGATCCTGCTATCCGGGCGGTAGAGGAGGGCAGGACTAGGTTTGTCCCCCAGCATTGGGAGAACACCTACTTTGCGTGGATGCGGAACATTAAGGACTGGTGCATCTCGCGCCAGCTCTGGTGGGGACACCAGGTCCCGGCCTGGTACTGCCGGCAGTGCGATAGGGATCATCTCTTGCTTGAAATGGTGTCCGAAGATCAGCAGGCTCACAGGATCCTTCGCGATGCCCAGCCGATTGTCGCCACATCACCCCCTGACGCCTGTCCCCGATGTGGCGGACAGGGGTTGGTACGAGATCCTGATGTCCTCGATACCTGGTTTTCGTCGGCCCTCTGGCCTTTCTCGACCATGGGCTGGCCGGAACAGACCGAACTGCTCCGTCGGTTCTATCCGACCTCGACGCTAGTCACCAGCTTCGACATCATCTTCTTCTGGGTGGCAAGGATGATGATGATGGGACTGAAGTTTATGAACGACGTTCCGTTCAAAGAGGTGTATATCCATGCCTTGGTGCGCGATGCCGAGGGACAGAAGATGTCAAAGTCGAAAGGCAACGTCATCGATCCGCTGGAGATCATCGATAAACATGGTGCCGATGCGTTCCGCTTCACGTTGGCTGCGCTGGCGGCGCAGGGTCGTGACATCCGGCTGTCGGAAGAGCGGATCGAGGGATATCGGCATTTCTGCAACAAACTGTGGAACGCCCATCAGTTCCTCACGCGATACCTGCCGCTCCTCGAAGACCCTCTCCTCCCTGTGAGTTCGCTCTCTCTCGATTTGGCGGACCGGTGGCTGCTCCATCGCCTCAATGGCCTCATCGAGTCGGTCACGTGGGCACTGGAGGAGTATCGGTTTAATGAGGCAGCGTCGGCGCTCTACCAGTTTGTCTGGCATGAGTACTGCGACTGGTATCTGGAGATCGTGAAATCCCGCCTCATCTCGGAGTCGAGCCGGGAATTGCAGCAGACCGGGGTCGCGTTACTGCTGCTTGGGCTGGAGACGACTTTGCGCCTGTTGCACCCGTTCATGCCGTTTATGACTGAAGAGATTTGGGCACAACTGCCTGGTCGAGGGGGAATCAGCCTGATGCTGGAGCATTGGCCGAAGGCCGACCCGACAAGGGAGGCTGCCGACGCTGAAACCGCGATGGGTCTCATGATGGAGCTGACGCGTGCAGCCCGGGACCTGCGTTCGGATCTGGAGATCGCGCCTTCAAAGGCGATCCGGCTTATGCTCCGGACTGCCTCCGACAACGACGACAGGACGATAGAGGCGGTGAAATCGTACTTGGCGGCGTTCACGCGGGCGGAGCAGGTCACCTTCGGCCAACACTTGGATAGGCCGTCGCCGGCCGCGGTGGGGTTGGTAGGCGATATCGAAGTGCACCTGCCGGTGGACGATCTGTCGGCGTTTACCGCCAGGCAGCAGAAGCTGCGGCGTGAATTGGATAAGGTCGGGCAGGAGTTGACGCGAGTCGAGAAGAAGTTGAGCAATGCCGATTTCGTGTCGAAGGCGCCGACGGAGGTGGTGGCCAAGCAGCGGGATGAGCAGGCCCGGCTCGCGGACACCAGGGCGAAACTGTTGCAGCATCTTGAGCGAATCGACCAGCTCTTGCGATGAGGAGTACGGTGTGAGGGGGCTGCGATGAATCCTGAGAATATTCTGGCGCCGCTGCAGGAAGCGGAAATCCGAGCCGGTTTGACCGCGCGGCGAGTCGGGACCAGCCTCCATCTGTACCAGGAGGTCGAGTCGACGAACGACGAGGCCGCAGCGCTGGCCAGCCGTGGTGAGGCGGATGGGACGATTGTTATTGCGGAGCGGCAGCGGCAGGGACGCGGCCGTATGGGTCGTCGGTGGGAATCGCCGATGGGCTTAGGGTTGTATCTCTCGGTTATTCTGAGACCGGAAATCCCGCCTTCGGCTGCGCCGGGACTGACCTTTATGGCTGCGGTGGCAGGAGCCGAGGCGATAGAGCGCGCCACGATGCTTCCGACAGCGCTCAAGTGGCCCAACGATCTGATCGTGCATGGCCGAAAGGTTGGGGGTATCCTGGGCGAGATGGCTGTGGAGGATTCTCGCCTCCTGTACGTCGTTCTTGGAGTCGGCCTCAATGTGAATCAGACCGAGACGGACTTTCCGGAGGAGCTGTGTCAGATCGCTACTTCGCTTCGAGGCGAGGCCGGCCATCCCGTGGATCGAACGGTATTGGCGCGATCGTTGCTTGAGAGCCTCGACGGTTGGTATGAGCGGTTTTTGAGTGACGGGCTCCAATCGATTCTTAAGCAGGTCCGGCGCCGCTGCCTGACCGTCGGTCGGATGGTGACGGCCAGATCCGGCGATGAAGAGGTGTCCGGTTTTGCAGTGGAACTGGACGCCCTCGGGCGGCTGGTCATCCGCGATGCGACGGGGACGCTGCATCACCTGACTGCCGGTGATGTGACGCTTGCGGGGTAGCGGCGCATGTTACTCGCGTTGGATGTCGGCAATACCAATACCACGGTCGGACTGTTCGAGGGTCGGGAGCTCCGGATACATTGGCGACTCAGCACCAGGCGGGACGGGACCGGCGACGAGTACGGGATGTTGATCGGCAATCTGTTACATCTCGCCGGGTTACAGTCGGAGCAGGTGTCCGCCCTGATTCTCGCCTCGGTGGTTCCGCCGCTCGAGTCGGCCCTTACGGAGATGGCCCAACGTTACTTCCGGATCATTCCTTTGGTGGTGGGTCGGGCGATCAAGACCGGCATGCCGATCCTGTACGATAATCCGCACGAGGTGGGCGCCGACCGGATCGTGAATGCGGTGGCGGTCTTCGAGACCTACGGCGGCCCCGCAATCGTCGTGGATTTTGGCACCGCTACGACCTTTGATGCGGTGTCAGCCCG
>PQAQ01000267.1 GCA_003105305.1 Candidatus Methylomirabilota bacterium | reverse complement strand
GCGAAGCGCTTGGCCTCGTCGTACACGCCCCTGGGGCCGACCGGATTGACGTTGCCCCAGTATTCCTCACGCTGAGGGTGGATCAGGGGATCGCCATAGACCTCTGAGGTCGAGGCGAGCAGGAAACGCGCGCCCTTGGCCTTGGCCAGTCCCAGGGCTTTATGGGTGCCGAGCGAGCCTACCTTGAGTGTCTGGATTGGGAGGCGCTGGTAATCAACCGGGCTGGCCGGTGAGGCAAAATGGAGCACATAGTCCAGCGGGCCGTCGACATGCAGATACTCGGTCACATCCAGCTTGATAAAACGGAAGGCGTCATGCCCGATCAGGTGCGCAACATTGTCCACGGCGCCGGTAATTAGGTTATCGAGACAGATAACCTGATGCCCCTCCTCGATCAATCGATCGCAGAGGTGGGAACCAAGAAACCCGGCGCCGCCCGTAATTAGTGTGCGAGGCATCGCTCACCTTTCAGGCGTAACGTCACGGGCAGATTCGCGTTCTTCACCTTCTACCCCTTCTGCGCTAGGCGCGCTTTCCGCTCAGTTTTCTGACATCCTGGGCCCGCCCCTTGGAGCAGACCAGGACACCGTCGTCAGACGCGACCACAATGATCTCCGACAGCCCAACGACGGCGACTCTGGGTCCGGTCGAGACGACAACCGACCTGGCGGTATCCAGGAGTTCCACCTCGCCCACGATCACGTTCCCGCTGTCGTCGGCGGGCTGTACCCGGGCCAGCGCATCCCAGGCCCCCAGATCGTCCCAGGCGAAATCCGCCCTGATCATCGCGACGCCGCTCCCCATCCGCTCCAATACCCCGTAGTCCACCGATTGTTTCTGAAATGCGCTGTACTCACGGATCAGTGCGTCCTGCGCCCCCCACGCCGCGCGAATGCGGCACAGACCCTCCCACACATCCGGCATATGCCGAGCAAGCAGGCCCTGAATGACGCGATTTCGCCATAGGAAGATCCCGCTGTTCCAGTAGTGGCACCCGTCTGTTGCCAGGCGCTCGGCGGTCTGCCGATCCGGTTTCTCCAGAAATCGGTGAACAACGAACGCGCCTGGAGGCTGGGCAAGCGGTTCGCCGGCCTCCAGATATCCGTACCCGGTCTCCGGCCGCGTCGGAGAGATTCCGAACATCAGAACCCCGTCCGGTTGCAGGGCAAGCAACTCAAGGGCCCGCCGCATGATCGCCGCAAACGCCCCGGCGTCAGGGATATAGTGATCGGCCGGCAGGACGATCATGACCGCGTCAGGGTCACGCCGCTCGATGTGCAGTGAGGCCAACCCGATCGCTGCCGCAGTGTCTCTGCCGCACGGCTCGAGCAGGAGATTGGCCTTGGGGAGCTCCGGGAGCTGCGCCAGAACGAGTTCGGCGTGTGCCTCACCAGCCACGACGACAATCTGCGCCCACGGCAGCAGCAGTTGCATCCGCCTCACGGTCGTCTGCAGGAGCGACTCACCCCCAGCCAGACGAAGAAAGGCCTTAGGTTGCGCGTCCGTACTGATCGGCCAGAAGCGCTCGCCCCTCCCGCCGGCGAGCACGACCGCAAATACAGTAGGGGCGACACATGTGTCGCCCCTACCCATCGCTTCGCCCATAGTCATCCTGAGATCGGACAATATCGTCTTCTCCAAGGTAGCGGCCGTTCTGAATTTCAATAATGATGAGGGGGTCCGGCCCAGGGTTCTCGATTCGGTGAACTATCCCCGCCGGTACGAACGTCGATTCCTGAGTATCGACGCACAAGATTCGCTCTCCGATGAGGACCTTCGCCACACCGGCGACGACGATCCAGTGCTCGCTCCGATGGGCGTGGCGCTGCAGACTCAACCGATGCCCCGGATTGACCTCGATCCGCTTGACCTTGTAGCCCTCCCCCTCCTCTAGGACCGTCCAGCATCCCCAGGGACGTTTTTCGGTCAGCGTTGTCTGCATGTGATTACTCGTCTGTTTCCCGGAAGATCTCTCTTCACGTGAATCGCCTCAAAGGGTCCGTTCCGGTAAAGTGATGCGGCAGTGTCTCATGGAGATATTACAGAGAGACACGGGAGAGATTCCCGTAGGTCTTTCGGTAATACTCCCGATACGCCCCCTCCTTGATGCGAGTCCACCACGTCGGATGGCTCTCGTACCACCGGATCGTATCCTTAAGCCCTGCCTCAAAGGGAATGCGGGGCTTCCAGCCCAGCGCCTGCTCAATCTTAGACGCATTAATCGCATATCGCCGATCATGGCCGAGCCGGTCCGTCACATGCGCGATCAATGTCTCGGGTTTGCCGAGGGTCCCGAGGATGAGGCGCGCAACATCAAGGTTGGCCCGTTCAGAGCTACCGCCAATATTGTACATTTCTCCGGCAACCCCGCTCCTCAGAATCAGGGCTAACGCCTCACAATGGTCCTGCACGTGCAGCCAATCGCGAACCTGAAGACCGTCGCCATAGATCGGAAGCGGCTCGCCGACAAGGGCGTTAGTAATAAAGAGCGGAATGGCCTTTTCCGGAAACTGATAGGGCCCATAGTTATTAGAACTCCGGGTAATAATAACCGGCAACCCGTAGGTGCGAAAAGAGGCCGAGACCAGCAGGTCCGCCGCCGCCTTGCTGGCCGCATAGGGGCTGTTTGGGTGGAGGGGGCTGTCCTCTGTAAAGCGCCCGGATGGTCCAAGGGAGCCGTACACCTCATCGGTGGACACCTGCATCATCCTGGGAACGCGATATCGCCGACATGCCTCCAAAAGAGTCTGTGTCCCGACCACATTAGTTTCTACAAAGGCCCGCGCATCCTGGATGCTCCGATCGACGTGCGACTCAGCCGCAAAGTTGATCACAGCGTCGAACCCGTCCTTCAGTAATGCGTCCACCAGTACGGCGTCGCCGATGCTCCCTTTGACAAAACGGTATCGGGGATCGCGTTCAATAGCGGTGAGGTTCTCAAGGTTGCCGGCGTAGGTCAGCTTATCGAGGTTCACGACGTGGGCAGCCGGATCGGTTGCCAGAAGATGTCGAATAAAGTTCGACCCGATAAACCCGGCCCCGCCGGTCACGAGGATTCGCACGGCTACCCCAGCTTTACGGCCCAATCGTATGGGATATCCGGACTATCGGGGGGAATGCGGAACTCATCAGGCTCCTGATAGTTGTAAAGCTCGGTTGGAAAATTCACAATCGCCGACATCCGGTCGCCCATAGCCTTGTACCCATGGATCACCAGGGGGGGGATCTTGACCAGGACAGGATTCTGCTCGCCGATGAAGAACTCGTTGATCAGACCTTTTGTAGGCGACTGATCGCGCGCATCAAAAAGAACGACCTTGGACATTCCGAGGACGCCGACAAAGTGATCGGTCTGCTTCTTATGATAATGCCACCCCTTCACCACGCCCGGATAGGCAGCCGTCATGTAGGCCTGTCCGAATCGCTCAAACTCTTCCCAGTCGCTGCGAAGCATCTCTGTCAGGAAGCCTCGCTCGTCAGGAATTCTGCGTAGCTGTCTGGTTTTCACGCCATCAATGAGTGTCATCGCATCCTGCGCGTCACACCGTGAACGGTGACCCTGCTATACTAACCCCACCTGGCTGCTGTCCCCAAGCATCAGTCGGTAGGCCTTCGGTTTTTCGCCGGATCGGAACACCTCCACGTTTTTTCCGATGAGGCTATCCTCCAGCCGTCCGCCGATATCGGTAATCCGGCACTGGTCAAGGATAATGCTATGCTCGATCTCGCTGTTGCAGACCAGCGTATCGTGACAGATAGATGTGAAGGGTCCGATGTAGGAATTGATGATCCGACAGCGCTTGCCGATGACAACCGGGCCTCGAATGGTGCTGGCCGTCACGCTGGCCCCCTCCTCGATGACGACCTTCCCTATCAGGTGTGACGCCTCGTCGACATCCCCTTCCACCCTGGAGGTAATCGCCTCCAACATGATCCGGTTGGCCTCGAGCATATCTTCCAGCTTCCCGGTATCCTTCCACCAGCCGCTGATTACATGCGGATGAACTCGATACCCGTGATCGATCAGAAACTGAATGGCATCGGTGATCTCCAACTCGCCCCGATGCGACGGCCGGATCGCGTTGACCGCCTCAAAGATCGTGTGATCGAACATGTAGACGCCGACGAGCGCCAAGTCGCTCTTTGGATGGGTCGGCTTTTCCTCCAGGGAGATGATGCGTCCATCCTGCAGCTCCGCCACGCCAAACCGCTGCGGGTTACGAACCTTTGCCAGGAGGATCTGGGAGTTGGCACCCAGCCGCTTGAACTCCTCAACCAACGAACAGATGCCATCCTTAACCAGGTTGTCTCCAAGATACATGACGAAAGGATCGTGGCCCAGGAATGGCGCGGCAATCTTGACCGCATGGGCCAGCCCGAGCGGCGCTTCCTGTTCGATATACGTCACGTCGAGACCCCATTGCGCCCCATCCCCCACGGCGTCCCGAATCTCCTGCTTCGTATCGCCCACGACGATCCCGACCTCCTGGATCTTCGCCTCCGCCATCGCTTCCAGAGCATAGAAGAGGATCGGTTTATTGGCGA
>PQAQ01000266.1 GCA_003105305.1 Candidatus Methylomirabilota bacterium | reverse complement strand
AGGTTCGCAATGCCGGAGTCGATGACGGCGATCACAGACGGCCTTTGGTCGACGGGATTTCGGCAATCCGCGGATCGATCGCCGTCGCCTGGTCGAGACTCTTGGCCAACGCCTTAAAGATCGCCTCGACACAGTGGTGCAGGTTCTCACCGTACAGGATGGCGACGTGGAGGTTCACCTTCATGTTCATCGCCAGGGCGCGCATGAACTCCTTGACAAGGGTGACATCGAAACTCTCGATCCGACCCAGTAGTTGCGGCGCCTCATACACCAGATAGGGGCGGCCGCTGATGTCGAGCACGACGCGGGCCATCGCCTCGTCCAACGGAATCGTGGCCGAGGCAAATCGTCGAATGCCGCGCTTGTCTCCCATGGCCTGGACAAACGCATCGCCAAGCGTAATCCCCACATCCTCGACGGTGTGGTGCAGATCGACCTGAAGGTCGCCACGCGCCTCGATGCTGAGATCGAAGAGACCGTGCGTCGCCAGTTGGGCCAGCATGTGATCGAGGAAGGGGATCTGGGTCTGTAGTGTGTGTCGGCCCGTTCCGTCCAGGTTGAGCTCCACCGTGACGTCGGTTTCCGCGGTCCTCCTGTGTACCTTGGCTGTCCGGCTCATGATCCGCTCTCCATCTGATCCACTCTACCTTACGCCCCGTACCTGAGTGCGCCCGCAGCGGGGCGCCCTCATTATGCACCCTCTACGTTATCTCAACGCCTTCGTCAATACCTCCACAAACCGATCGTTTTCCGCCCTTGTCCCCACAGTTACCCGCAGACAGTTTTGCAGGCCGGGCACGGATCCCAGATTTCTCACCAATACCCCCTGCCCTAACACCGCGTCGAATACCTGATCTCCAGAACGCATCGTCCGAAAGAGAATAAAGTTGGCTGCCGACGGGAAGGTCTCGACACCGGGTATTGCACTCAGTCGATCCATCAGTCGCTCCCGCTCACGGACGACCTCACGAATGTTGGCATCGATCCGCTCATGGCGGTTCAGCAGTACGACAGCCGCCGTCTGGGAGAAACTGTTCAGGTTAAACGGGAGGCGAACCTTCTCAACCTCGACTGCGAGGGTGGGATGGGCGACAAGGTAGCCGATTCGCAAACCGGCCAACCCGATCTTGGAGAGGGAACCGAGGATGATCAGCCGCTCCTGATCGACCAAATGCGGCAGCATCGTCCGTCCGGCGTACGGTCCATACGCTTCGTCCACAACGACCAATCCCGGCGCCACGCCCATAATTTTTACAATATCCGCCTCCGAGAAGGTCCCACCGGTCGGGTTATTCGGCGTCGCCAGAAAAATGATCTTGGGGCGCAGTCGCTCGATGGCCTCGATCAGTGCGGGCAGGTCCGGCTCAAAACGCGGGCCGAGCGGAACCCCATCGAAGCGCAGTCCCTGAGCCTTCGCAATCAGCTCATACATCGAAAAGGTCGGCGCTGGCGCAACAACGGTCTCCCCGGGCGCTGACGTCGCCAACAATAACAATTGAATAAGCTCATCAGATCCATTACCGAGGACGAGCGCTTCCGGCGCCGTTTGTAGCCGCGCCGCCAGGACGGCTCGGAGTTGATCCGCTTTTGCGTCCGGATAGCGATGGACGTCCACCCGATCCAGCGCGTCGCGCAGCGCCTGACGAAGCTCCTCCGAAAGCGGAAACGGGCTTTCGTTGGCATCGAGCTTGATCAGATCGGGCCGTGTCTCCTCGGCCCGATAGGCCGTGAGATTCAGGACCTCTGGTTTGATCAGATCGAGCAGGCGTGGCCTCGTCATGCGCGCCCCCTGATCGTGGCTGCCCTCGCATGGGCCTCAAGCCCCTCCAGGCGGGCCAGTTCGACTAATGCCGGCTCCAGCGTCTCCAGCTTCTGTCGGCTGAAGGCAATCAACGAGCTGGAACGTTGGAAGTCGGCGACGGAGAGGGGCGAGGCAAAACGCGCCGTCCCTCCGGTCGGCAGAACATGATTCGGTCCGGCCAGGTAATCGCCCACCGCCTCCGGACTGGCCTCGCCCATGAAGATGGCGCCTGCGCGTCTGATCTTGGGCAACAGCCCCCAGGGATCCCTGACCAGCAGTTCCAGGTGCTCCGGCGCGATGTCGTTACTGAGGGCAGCGGCCTCGTCCAGTCCCTTCACAACGACGGCCGCCCCAAACTGCTCCAGGGAGGCTTCTGCGGTCTTTCGCCTCGGCAACTGCGCCACCTGACATTTCAACTCATCCACAACTGCCTCGGCAAGCCGCGCAGACGGTGTGAGCAGTATGGCGGTGGAGAGCGGATCATGCTCAGCCTGTGAAAGCAGATCCGCAGCCACACAGGCGGAGCTGGCCTCCTCATCGGCAATGATCAACAACTCGGTCGGGCCGGCGATCATATCGATCCCCACCTGTCCAAAGACCAGCCGCTTGGCCGTGGCCACATAAATGTTCCCAGGACCGACAATCTTATCGACCTTTGGAATCGATGCGGTTCCATAGGCCATAGCCGCTACCGCCTGGACGCCGCCCGCCTTATAGATCGCGTGCACGCCGCACAGATCGGCGGCAACCAGCACCGCGGCGGCCACGCTGCCGTCGCGACGCGGCGGCGTACACATCACAATCTCCGCAACGCCGGCAATCGCCGCCGGAATAGCATTCATGAGCACCGTGGACGGGTAGGCCGCTGTCCCCCCCGGTACATAGATTCCTACCCGGTCGAGCGAACGGATAAGCATTCCGACAATCGCTCCATCTTCGTCCGAGAACCAGGAGGGCCGAAGCTGCCGAAGATGAAAGGCCCTGATGCGCGACGCCGCCGTCTTGATGGCCTCCAGGGAGGCAGGCGCGAGAGCCGCGTATGCCTCCTCAACCTCCCGCGGCCCAACCTGCACCGAGGCGGCATCAAGACGGACGCCATCAAGCCGCTCCGTCTGTTCGAAGAGGGCGGTATCGCCGCCCGTGCGTATTTTGTCCAGGATGCCGCGAACGGTCTGCTCAATCTCTGGAGATATCGCGCCCTGTCGAGATCTGAGTCCAGAGAGGAATAATGCGCATTCTTGCGATCCCGCCTGAAGCAGCTTCATTTACACGCCCTCGCCGCGTGCGCCTCAACCTGCTTTCGGATCTCCTCGATCAGATCCTGAACCTTGCGGTA
Source organism: Candidatus Methylomirabilota bacterium (assembly GCA_003105305.1). Lineage (GTDB taxonomy): Bacteria > Methylomirabilota > Methylomirabilia > Methylomirabilales > Methylomirabilaceae > Methylomirabilis. The sequence goes on along the minus strand of PQAQ01000266.1, from coordinate 5,951 downwards.
CTTGGTCTTGAGGCTCGCCCGATTGACAATGAGCCGCGCCGTCGATTTCGTGATCTCCTCCACCTCCACCAGCCCGTTTTCCTTCAAGGTCTGCCCGGTCTCCACAAGGTCGACGATCCGCTCCGCCAGTCCGACAAGCGGCGCAAGCTCAAGAGACCCGTTCAACTTAATAATCTCCGCCTGGATCCCTTTGCGGTTGAAGTACGCCTCTGCAAGATTGGGATATTTGGTGGCTAGTCTCAGGTGCGACCAGGAACGGGGGTCATCCTGCTGACGGAGTTCCGCCGGCTCGGCCACGACCAGTCGACAGGCGCCGAACCGCAGATCCAGCGGCTCATAGACATCCCGGCGTTGCTCGAGGAGCTGGTCCTTCCCCACGACACCCATGTCGGCAGCGCCGCGCTCCACATAGGTCGGAATGTCGGTCGGTTTCAGCGTGAGGAACTGCAGTTGCCGATCCGGATCTTCACAGATCAGGCGGCGTGAATCGGCAAAGCCTCGGAGGCAGGTGACGCCCATCCCCTCAAAAAGCGCTATTACAAAGGGCAGCAACCGACCCTTGGGCAGCGCAATGGCAATACAGCCAGTATTTCGAATGCCAGGTCCCACGCTCAGAAAGTTCCCCATGTGCGACGTTCGGATTGCGGGTCAGACAAGGCACGCCCACGCTCGCAATTCGACACTCACACCTGCCGCTTACTCCGTGAAGCGCTCAATATGGGCGCCGAGACCCCGAAGCTTCTGCTCAATCGATTCGTATCCCCGGTCCAGATGATAGACCCGCGAAACGGTCGTCACTCCCTGAGCCGCCAGGCCTGCCAGCACCAACGACGCGCTTGCGCGAAGATCGGTCGCCATCACCGGCGCGCCCGATAGTGTGGGGACCCCGTTAACAAACGCGGCGGTGCCGATGACCTTGATATCCGCGCCCATCCTCAACAGCTCATTCACATGCATAAATCGGTTTTCAAAGACTGTCTCGGTGATGACGCTGCTCCCTTGGGCGATAGACAGAAGCGCCATGAACTGCGCCTGCATATCGGTAGCGAATCCGGGATAGGGGTGGGTTCTGATGTTGACCCCCTGCATCTGCTCTTCCCTACGGACCCGCACGCTGTGGTCCGTCTCTTCCACCAGCGCCCCCGTTTCCCGCAGCTTCTCGATAATCGCCTCCAGATGACCGGGCACACAACGATTGATCGTGACATCACCGCCGGTCATCGCCGCCGCAACCATAAACGTCCCTGTCTCGACTCTGTCCGGAATTATCTCGTGCTCTGCCCCGTGTAATTGCGGGACGCCCTCGATGCTGACGGTCGGGGTCCCGGCGCCGTCGATTCTGGCCCCCATACGATTCAGCAGGGCGGCCAGATCGACTACCTCAGGCTCACACGCGGCATTCTCCAACACCGTCGTACCATCGGCCAGCGTGGCAGCCATCATCACGTTCTCGGTGCCGGTGACGGTCTGGCCATCGAACGTGATCCTGGCGCCCCTCAAACGCGGGGCCTTTGCCTCCACGTACCCGGAATCCAGACTGACCGTCGCGCCCATCTTCTCAAGGGCCGCTAAATGCAGATTGATCGGTCGGGGTCCGATCGCGCATCCGCCTGGCAGAGAGACCCGCGCCCGGCCGAAGCGAGCCACCAGCGGGCCAAGTACCAGCACCGATGCCCGCATCGTCTTAACCAGATGATAGGGCGCCTCGAGCTGACTCGTGCCATCGGTGCGAAGCGATAGGGTCTCTTGACCGGATCGTTCAACCTTCACACCCAAATGGTTCAGCAGATCGATAATCGTCTTCACGTCGCCCAGTCGTGGAACACGATGAAGCCGGATCGGCTCACCTATCAACAAAGAGGCGACCATTGCCGGCAGGGCCGCGTTCTTCGCGCCGCCAGCCTCTACATGTCCTTTGAGCGGAATCCCACCCCTGATGATCAGTTTATCCATACGCGCGCGCCTGTCTCGGTGCACACACGACTCGGTCACGACCGGCGACGTCCTGTCTGACCTCCGCCGGCTCAAAGCTCTCTGTCTCTCGGATGAGTTCCATCACGGCGGACGCCTGACCGTCCCCAACCTCGAGGATCAGCCATCCACCTTCGTGCAGATAAGCGGGTGCCGTTTCGATAATTCTCCGGTAATAGCTCAGGCCGTCCGGACCCCCGTCCAGAGCCTCGAACGGCTCGTAGAGCGAGATTTCTGGAGGTAAAGTTCCACAGTCGTCAGAGGGGATATATGGTGGATTTGAGACGATCAGGTCGCACCCTCCTCCAGCGTCGATCGTTCGAATCGGCTCAAGCAGATCGCCGAGGATGCAGTGAACGCTGCCCGTCGGTCCCAGAGTCTCGATGTTCCGTCTGACGATGCGGCAGGCGCCCGGCGAGCGATCAATAGCGTAAATACGCGCATGAGGCAGTTCGGCCGCCAGCGCCAAGGCGATCGCGCCGCAGCCGGTACCGAGGTCTACAATGACAGGTGCGGAGTGTTTGGTCTCTGTGTCTGTTCGCTCGACGTTCGGCGCCCGTTGTTGAACGCGAATTTTGTCTAAGGCGGTCTCAATGAGCGTTTCGGTATCCGGCCTCGGTATCAGAACATCCGGACTGACCGTAAAGGGGAGGGACCAGAACTCTTTTACCCCAAGGATGTACGCAATCGGCTCTCTGGCCTGCCGCCGGGACACCATCGACGCAAGCGCGTCTGATCTGTCTGAGGCAATCGGTTGCTCCGGGTTCACAATAAATTGCCACCGCGGGATTCCGGACGCGGCCTCCATGAGGCACGCAGCGTCGAGTAGCGCGCTCTGCACCCCGCTTTCCACCAGCCGCCTCACGATGCGGCGATAGGTGTAATCGGTCCTTGCCGGTTCGGCAGACAGACCGGCAAGCCCCGCAGAATCCATCTTCATGCCAGGGCCTTTAACCGCTCGGCTTGATCGTGGGCCGCAAGTGATGCAATCAGCTCTTCCAGCTCCCCCTCCAGGATTCGCGGCAGGCTATGGAGCGTGAGACCGATGCGGTGATCGGTGACCCGGCCCTGCGGAAAATTGTAGGTGCGTATCCGCTCGCTCCGATCCCCCGTGCCTACCTGCTGACGGCGCGCCTGCGAAATCTCCGCCGCCTGCTGTGCCGTGGCGGCCTCAAGCAGGCGCGCCCGCAGCACCTTCATCGCCTTGGCCCGATTCTTATGCTGCGATTTCTCGTCCTGGCAGGATACCACCATCCCGGTCGGCAGATGCGTAATCCGTACGGCCGAATCGGTCGTGTTCACCGACTGCCCGCCAGGACCCGTTGAGCGAAAGACATCGATCCGCAGATCTTTTGGGTCGATCTGTATCTCGACATCCTCCGCTTCAGGGAGAACGGCGACGGTCACGGTGGAGGTGTGAATCCGACCGCTCGATTCGGTGACGGGAACGCGCTGCACCCGATGAACCCCACTCTCGAATTTCAGACGACTGTACGCACCGCGTCCGTCGATGCTCAGAATCGCCTCCTTCACCCCACCGACCCCCGTCTGATTTAACGACAACATTTCCACTTTCCAGCCTGCCAATTCGGCGTAACGGCTGTACATCCTCACGAGCTCCGCGGCGAACAGCGCCGCCTCATCGCCACCGGCCCCGGCCCGCACCTCCACGATGATACTTTTCTCATCGGCCGGGTCGCGAGGAAGCAACAGAAGCGTGAGCTCCCCTTCAAGTTTCTCTCGCTTGACGGCCAGCTCTTCAAGCTCCGCCTCGGCCAGCTCGCGCACGTCGTTCTCGACCCCATCGCGCAGAAGCGTATTCGCCTCCTCGACATCTCGCAAGAGCCTGCGATACCGCTGGTACGTCTCCACCACCGGCTCCAGCTCCGCATAGGCCTTGGCTATCCGCTGAAAGCGGGCCTGATCGGTGATAATCGCCGGATCGCTCATCTGCAGCAGGATCTCCGCGGATCGCTGCTCGATGGCATCCAGGCGGTCGCGCAACTGGAGTATCGACATTACCATCCCGGACAGACAGCTCCCGTTTAAGGGGCTATCACCTCCCCCGGGGCAGCCGCAGTGAGTTCGGCAGAGGCGGTCTCTTTGGCGGCCGTCGGCTTTTTTGAATACTTCCGTCGGAACCGATCGACCCGCCCCTCTGTGTCGATCAACTTCTGACGACCGGTAAAGAGCGGGTGGCACTTGGAGCAGATTTCCACCCGGAGCGCCGGTACAGTAGACCTGGTGTGGATCACCTCGCCGCACGCGCACGTGATCGTCGTCAACTGATAGTTAGGATGAATACCTGCCTTCATAATTGTCCCTCCGTAAAAACATCCGATGTGTCGGTACGTTACATGCGGTTTATTATACGTCTAAGCCGGTCCAACTCTCAATAAAAAACCGGCCATTAGCCATCGGCAAAAGCAGCGAACTCGGGCTCTTGGCCAATTGCTCCAAGCTGAATGCTGCGCTCTCGCAAAAAATACAGCCCGTCGGAGAGACGGGCTGATAGATCCCTTCGGCAAGAGGAATGAACGCTACGAATTCATGGCCCTCATAAAATCCTCGTTCGATTTGGCCTGCCTCAACTTTTCGAGCAGAAGCTCCATTGCCTCCACTACGCCCATAGTCTGGAGGACCTTCCGGAGAATCCACATCCGGTTAAGCTCTTCCTGGGTGAGCAGGAGCTCCTCCTTTCGCGTGCCTGACCTGAAGATATCGATGGCAGGAAACACTCGCTTGTCTACCAGTCGGCGATCCAGGACCAGTTCGCAGTTGCCGGTTCCCTTGAACTCTTCAAAGATGACATCGTCCATGCGGCTGCCGGTATCGATGAGGGCGGTCGCCATAATCGTCAAACTGCCGCCCTCTTCGATATTTCGCGCCGCGCCGAAAAATCGCTTGGGGCGCTGCAATGCATTGCTGTCCACACCGCCGGAAAGCACCTTGCCGCTCGGCGGAACGATAGTATTGTAGGCCCGCCCCAATCGGGTGATAGAATCCAACAGGATCACCACATCCCGCCTGTGCTCCACCAGCCGTTTGGCCTTCTCGATCACCATCTCGGCCACCTGGACGTGACGCGTCGCCGGCTCATCAAAGGTCGAACTCACCACCTCCGCCTTGACGGACCGCTGGAAGTCGGTCACCTCCTCGGGCCGCTCATCGATGAGCAGTACGATCAGGATGACCTCAGGGTGATTCCTGGTGATGCTGTTGGCAATCTTTTGCAGAAGAATAGTTTTCCCTGTCCGAGGCGGAGCGACGATCAATCCACGCTGCCCCTTACCGATCGGCGTGAGGAGATCCATCACCCGCATGTTCAGCTCGTCCTGAGTGGTCTCCAGTCGGATCCGCTGGTTCGGAAAGAGAGGCGTGAGATTATCAAAAAGGATCTTGTCCTTAATCAACTCGGGATTTTCGAAGTTGACCGCTTCGACCTTGAGAAGGGCAAAGTAGCGCTCACCCTCCTTGGGTGGTCTCACTTGACCTGATACGGTGTCGCCGGTCCTGAGGTCAAAGCGCCGAATCTGCGACGGCGAGACATAAATATCGTCCGGTCCTGGCAGATAGTTGTAATCCGGCGCTCGGAGGAAGCCAAATCCGTCGGGCAAAACCTCGAGCACACCCTCGGCAAAGATCAGCCCGCTCTTTTCGGTTTGGGCCTCAAGGATCTTGAAGATAAGCTCCTGCTTGCGAAGGCCGCTGGCACCCACAACGTTCAGAGTCCTCGCAATAGCGCTCAACTCGGAGATGGTCTTTTCTTTCAACTCCACGATGTTCATCGAACCACCTCTGGGAAGCGCCGTAGCAACCTCCTTCACTTCTGACGCACTGGATCGCCTGGTCGATTCAGACACTGGTGGGGCCATCTACGCAAACTCCTCTTCCGCTGGTGAGATTGTTGACGACGAATCTATTTCTCGATCTTGCCCGCTACTTGCCTGTTCTCGTGACCGGCCGGCCATGTCGGGCAT
>PQAQ01000265.1:1647-26824 GCA_003105305.1 Candidatus Methylomirabilota bacterium | reverse complement strand
CTGAAGGCGCAGGGGAAGGCCGAAGAGTTTCCATGGTCGCTGCTGCCCGCCGAGGAGGAGCAGGAGTCGTCAGGAAACGAAGAGGACGAACTGTACCGGCAGGCGGTCGATCTGGTTATTACAACTCGTCAGGCCTCGATCTCTCTGATTCAGCGGCGACTACGAATCGGCTTTAACCGGGCCGCGCGAATGATCGAGCGGATGGAGCAGGAACGGATCGTAAGCCGTGTTGAGGGGGGCGGGCCGCGTGAGGTCCTCGTTGAGCCGCGTAATGCGAGTTTGTAATTCGGTCGTCGTCCTGGTGGGCATCATTGTGTTAGGCGGTTCACCCGTTTTGGCCCGTGACCCGAGTCCCAACCACCAATCTCCACCACCTGTCGCTGCGCCTGCGCTCACCGCAGACGAGGTGGCAGACAAGGTCCAGACAACCTACCAGGGATTTTCGGATCTTCAGGGAAATTTCCTCCAGCGCGCCACGAACAGACTGAGCGGAATGACCCAGGAGGCCTCCGGTCGGCTCTACCTGAAGTGGCCCGGGAGAATGCGATGGGAGTATGAGAAGCCGGAGAAGAGGCTGTTCCTGATCGACGGGAAGACCCTCTGGAGCTACAGTCCGTCAGAGCGGCAGGTCATGGCACAGGATGTCAGCGGTACGCTGACGACAAGCCCTGTTGGAATCCTGTTCGGCATGAGCAGCCTCCGGCGAGACTTTCAGGTACGACCCGTCGTTCACGCAGGGACCAGGGACAGTCCGGAATGGCTCCTGGAGTTGACCCCCAAAAGCAAGGGGATGTCCTTCAAGCGGGTGATCCTGGGGGTGGACCGGGAAAGCTTTCTGATTCGGCGGCTGACGGTGTTCGATCTGTACGACAATACGACGACGGTTGAGCTGTCCGGGCAGAAGGTCAACAACGGTCTTAAAGACGAACTGTTTCGGTTTTCGCCGCCGCCAGGGACGGAGGTTATCACTCCCTTGAAGCCCATCGGCCCGTAAGCTGAAAGGAGATCATGCATGGCTAATGAGGTGTCTTTCGATATCAGTTCAATCGTTGATCTGCAAGAGGTCGATAATGCCGTCCAGCAGGTGACGAAAGAGATTCAGCAACGGTTCGATTTCAAGGGGAGCGCGAGTCGTGTGGCGCGGGATGAGCAAGGTCTTCTGCTGTACGCCGACGATGCCTACAAACTCAAGGCCGTCGTGGAGCTGCTGGAATCGAAGCTGGTGCGGCGAAAGGTCTCTCTGAAGGCGCTGACCTACGAAACTCCTGAGCCCGCGGCAAAAGGGGCCGTCCGACAGCGAGTGACGCTGCAGCAGGGCATTCCTGCCGAGAAGGCAAAAGAGATCACCAAAGCAATCAGGGGGCTTGGTTTGAAGGTGACCGGACAGATCCAGGGCGATCAGATACGGGTGTCATCAAAGAGCAAGGATGATCTGCAGGCTGTGATGCAGGCGCTTCGAGCGCACGATTTTAACATCGACCTGCAGTTCGGCAACTATCGGTAATGAAGCCGTCCGACGTGGGTGAGGGTGTGAACGAGCGGTGCGACGATGAGCGCGAGACCGTCCTGATCATCGAGGACGGGACCGATTTAACTCTCCGACTTCGCGACATGCTCACGCGTCGAGGGTTCTCGGTTCTTCAGGCCTCATCCAAGCGGGAGGCAATGGATGCCCTCGCCGCGGACCGCGCTGCCCTGGTAATGGTGGATGCCGGATCCTACACGGCGCTTCAACAGCGGACTGATCGCCTGGCGGCGGTCTGTCGGTTGACCGGGATCATTGGCGCCTCACTTGATCTCAATGATATCTATCGGGCCTTCGCCACGGAGGTGGGACGCCTCATCCATTACGATCGGATGGCCCTCGCACTACGAAATAACAGAGATCGCGGCGTGACGGTACTCCGGCTGACCGCCGATCAACCCGCTACGGGGTGGCCTGAAGGCGCTTGCGCCGTCGGGAAAGGAACCGGCATCGGGTGGGTCATGTCGCAGCGGACTCCTCATATCGAGCGGGATCTCGCGGAATCGAAACAATTTGCAGAGGATGAGGTCTTGCTCAAGGCCGGCATTCGATCCTGCATCCGCGTGCCGCTTATTGTAAAGGGGGAGGCGATTGGCGGTCTCTGCCTGGATAGCACCACACCTCATTGCTATGGCGAGCGGGAGCTCGATCTCCTGAAGCCGCTGAGCGAGCAGTTGGCGATCGCGATCGCAACCGGTCGTCTGTTTCAGAAGGTCCATCGGCTGGCGATCACCGATGAGTTGACGGATCTGTTTAACCATCGTCAATTTTATCGCCAACTCGAGCAGGAGCTGAAGCGAACCAGGCGCTACGGCCATCCGCTGTCGCTGATTATGCTGGATGTCGATCGTTTCAAGCGATATAACGACCTGAACGGGCACCTGGCGGGTGATGAGGCGCTTCGCCTGATCGGTACTATGCTCAAAAACAGCACAAGAGAATCCGACATCGTGGCGCGATACGGGGGGGACGAGTTCGGCATCATCCTTCCGGAGACCGATCTTCGGCAGGCGTGGGTCCAGGCGGAACGGATCCGTGCTGTCATGGAGGATCGGTCTCCGGACGGACACGGGGCGCCGAACCGCGACAGACTGACCATAAGCCTCGGTGTGGCGTGCTTGGGGCCGGATATGCGCAAGGCCGAGGATCTCGTCCGGGCAGCAGATCAGGCGCTGTATCGGTCAAAAGCTGCCGGCGGCAATCAGACGTCACTATCGACGTCGTATGATCTGCCATACCGTTCGACTGTCCCGGAACAAGGACGCTAAGCGCATCAGGATCTCGGGGTCGGGCGGCAGCCGCGGGACTGTGCGGTCGGGGAGGGTGGCCTGTGGAACGGCAGGCACGAGCGGAGATCCTTACAGTTGGAACCGAGTTGCTCCTGGGCCAGACCATCGATACCAATTCGGCGTACATCGGCGAACAGCTCGCGGCAGCGGGGATTGAGGTCCACTGGAAGAGTGCGGTCGGGGATCACGAAGGGCATATCAGGGAGGCGCTGCGTGCGGCGCTTGCGCGATCCGAGATCGTGATCACGACGGGGGGTCTCGGCCCCACCGAGGACGATCTGACCTGTCTGGCTGTCGCCGCTGAACTGGGGCGACCGTTGATTCTCGATAAGACGGTGTTGGAGTCGATCCGTCATCGATTTACCGATCGGGCCATTGTGATGTCCCGGAATAACGAGCGGCAGGCCATGATCCCGGAAGGCGCCACCGTATTGCCGAATCGCAACGGGACGGCGCCCGGTTTCGCCATCCGTCTTCGCGATGGCAGGATAGTGGCGGCGGTGCCGGGGGTCCCATCCGAGATGCGCCTGATGCTCAACGAGCAGGTAATCCCGCGCTTGCGTGAGTCATTCGGCGTCACGTCAACGATTCGCTCGCATATCCTGAAGGCATGCGGCATCGCGGAATCGACGCTCGATGAAACCATCAGCGACCTGATTCGCCTTTCACGAAACCCGACGATTGGGGTGATGGCCTACCCGGACGAGATCCACATCCGGCTGACCGTGAAGAGCGAGTCCGAGGCGGAGGGCGACCGTTTACTTGATGAACTCGAGACAGCGATTCGCGCACGACTGGGCGACTATCTCTTTGGGCGGGACGAAGAACGGCTGGAAGAGGTGGTGGGGCGGCTACTCCTCGAAACGAGGGCGACCGTTGCTGTCGCCGAGTCGTGCACCGGGGGGTTAGTCTGCCATCGCCTGACCAATCTTCCGGGAAGCTCCGCCTATTTCATTCGCGGCGACGTGGTCTACGCCAACGAGGCCAAGGAGCGCCTGCTCGACGTGCCGCATAAGCTGATCGCTGAGCATGGCGCTGTCAGCCGGCCCGTTGCCCTGGCGATGGCTATCGGAATGCGGCAAACCGCCGGCACGGACCTGGCGCTGGGCATCACCGGCATTGCCGGACCTGGAGGGGGCAGCGCCACGAAACCGGTGGGCCTGACCTACATCGCGCTCGCCTCGGAGGGCGGCGTCATCTGCCGCGAGCACCGGTTTCTCGCGGATCGTGATACCAACAAGCTGCTCGCCTCCCAGAGCGCCCTCGACATCCTCCGCCGCCATCTGCTGTCGTCTCGCCATGCCTGACAGACCAGCCTCGCAGCCGATCACAACCGTTCGCGCCTTTGTCGCCGCCAATCTGGATTCCGGTCTCAAGGCCGCCTTGGGCAGTGTGCAGGAGCGGCTCAAGGCTGCCCGCGCCGACGTCGGATGGGTGCGACCGGAAAACCTTCACCTGACGCTCAAATTCCTGGGACAGGTCGAGGAGGGGCGCATCGGGGCCGTCGGAGAGGCGATTGCCGCTGCGGCCACCGGCTGCGGTCCGATTCATCTGGTGTTTCAGGGCCTTGGCGCCTTTCCGAGTCCACGGGCGGCCCGGGTTGTCTGGATCGGGCTATCCCACGGTGCCGAGACGCTCGCCGCGCTTCGGGCAAGAATTGAGGCAGGGCTTGAGCCGCTAGGATTTGCGCGGGAGGCGCGACCGTTCACGGCGCATCTCACGCTGGGCCGGGTGCGAGGCCCAGCGCACCGGGAGCAGTTGGCTCGCGCGCTCACCGAGGCGCCTGCCGAGATTATGGGCGAAATGCTGCTCGACCGGATCGAGCTGATGAGGAGCGACCTGAGCGCCGGCGGCGCCCGCTACTCCGTCCTGCAAAGCTTCCCGCTCGGTTGAGAGACCCTACAGTAGCGCCAGCCGGTACAAAAGTGCTTTCCCAGGCCCGCCTGGATGACGTATAATAAGTAGCTTTGAGTAGTTCTTGTCAGGGTCGAACCCACTAATGAGAATGAGGGGAGATGCGGCGATGTCGTTTCAGCCGATGACCATAGAGATCATCGATCAGATCAGACCGATGATTGTCGATCTTGCTACTCGCTACCGGAAGAGCCTCCGCGGCTGCCGCTATGCCGATATTCGCGTGCAGGTCGATGAGGGCCAAGCGGCCGCGGCGGAAAATGGCGGGAGCAAGCATAGCACCAGAGACTACACCTTTGCGATCGGGATCCGCGCCCTGTCCGGCAACGGGATGATCGCCCCGGGCTACTTTGGACAGTCGCTCGGCGCGGCCGACCTGGATCGGCTGGCGCAGGTCGTAAAAGACGGGCTCCGCCATGCGCATCACCGGGCCCTGGCCAACGCCGAGCGCAAGAGCGCGACACGGGAAGGACTCGACGCTCTTGGCGATGCGCTGACCAGTACAAGTCTCGCGCCCATCGACATCCACCAGGACACCGTCCCCGCGCAGTTCGAGATCGATCCGCGTACCGTCCCCCTGGAAGAGCTCGTCGCCTTAACGACCGAGGTCTCCAGGAGCGCGCTCGCACTCGATCCGCATGTCAAGTATACGTTTATCTCGGCCTATACGTTGCTGACCCGGGAACTGTTCTGCAGCTCTGAGGGCGCGAATATCGACCAGGCCTTTGCCATGACACAAGGGACCTGCTTCATCGTGGCTCACGGCGCATCTGGAACGCAGGAGCTGTACGATTATATGGGTCACCAGCGCGGCTGGGAGGTCTTGACTCGGGGCGTGCATGAGGAGTCCATCCGGTTCCCGGATTTTCAGGCCTTCAGTATCGGCCTCGCGAACGATGCCGTGAGTCTGTGTAATGCCCGGCCGCTCAAGCCCACGAACCGCGAGGCGGTAGTGGTCACCGATCCGCATTATAACACCCTCTTGGTACATGAGATCGTCGGTCACCCGATGGAACTGGATCGCGCGCTGAAGTTGGAGACCTCCTACGCCGGTCGAAGCTGGCTGTTCCGGAACATGCAGGAACATCAACTCGGCAAGCCGATTGCGTCCCCCCTTGTGTCGGCCTTTTCCGATCCCTCGCTGCCCGGGTACGGCCATTACAAATACGACCACGAGGGAACACCGGCCACGCGCGTGACACACATCGATCGCGGCATCTTTCGCGGTTTTATGAACAGCCGCCAGACTGCTGCCATCTTGGGTGTCTCACCGAACGGCTCGTACAAGGCGACCGATGCCTCGCTGGTCCCTTTGATCAGGATGTCGAACACCGTGTTCGGCCCCGGCGAGCGGGATCCTCAGGAGATGATCCGGGAGATTCCCCACGGCTACTACCTCGTGGGACACCGAACCCCCTCAATTGCCGAATCGCGCGAGAACTTCCGCATCACGGCCATGAAGGTGTACGAGATTAAGAACGGTCAGATTGGAGAGCTGTTCTGTAACGGCGGGATTATGGCCGACACCAAGGACTACCTCATGCAGGTGGATGCCGTAGGAAACGACTTCCGTCTCTATCCGATCCCCAATTGCGGCAAGGGCCAGCCGATGCAGACGAAACGGCTCGGTAATGGGGGGCCTACCATGCGCAGCCGCGCCCGCCTCACCGGAATCAGCAAGTAACTCGGAGATGGACGATGAAATCAACCGCTGAACTCGCGAAGGCTGTCGAACAGGCCCTGGCGTACCTGAAGTCGGCTGAGCAGGTGACCGAGGCCGAGGTGTTCGCAGCGAGCAACGGCAACCTTCTGGCCCGGCTGAACTATACCTCGCACATTCCCTGCAATGGCGTGGAAGAACCGAAGTCGAGTGAGTCGTACGGGCTTGGAATTACGGCGGCCTTCAAGACAGAGGCCGGTGTCACGGTTGGGTTCGGCAGCGAACCGAGCGATCTGGGCCTCGATGGGGTCAAAAGGGCCCTCGAAAAGGCCAGGAGCGGCGCCGTCGCCGATCCAGAGTTCTCGTCGCTGCCGAGACCGACGGGCGAACGGCGGAGGCTTCGCCGCTACCACGATCCGAAGCTGATGAAGATTCGGGACGAGGAGTTAGTGGACGTCGGATGGCGGGTGTTACGAGGGAGCCTGAAGACCTTTCTCGACTCCCCCAGATTAATAGAGCTGGCAGGCTCCCGGGATCGAATCAAAGAACTGGGCCTCATCGTAGGCGGCGACGTCACCATCCAACAGGAGCGCATTGCGATCGCCTCGACTGCCATGCCGGAGGTCCAGACCGATGAATCGACGCTGATCATGGCCTTCATCACTGCAATGGTCGAGGCCAAGGCCTCCAAGGGGAGCGGCTGCTCCGCGGGGACTCGCCTGGACCAGTTCACCGACGATGCCGGTGTCGAGGCGGCACAGAATGCGCTCGCGGCAATCGGCGGAGAGCGGATTCCTGGCGGCAAGTATACGGTCATCTTTGGGCGTCAGCCGGTCGCCGACTTTCTGAACAATCTGATTCTGCCGTCCCTCAGCCTCGGTAACTTCTATAGCGAGAGCTCTCCGTTCATGGGACGACTCGGCAAACGTGTGGCGTCAAGTCGGTTGACCCTGTGCGATCACGGCGCACAGCGCGGGCTGATGGGCAGTAAGGGGATTACCTGCGAAGGACTGCCGACGGGGAAAACGCGGCTGATCCAGCGAGGCAAGCTGGTCGGGCTGCTTGCGAGTTATTATGAACAACAGCGGATCCTGAGAGATCCCAGGAGTAGAGAGAAGCTGGGGGTAGACCCGAACGAGCACGGCAGCGCGATCGTCCCGCGGAACGGGTTCCGGTACTGGGCAGGCGGCGGTCGGCAGTTCGGTGTCCAGCCCGGCATCGCGTCGACCAATGCTGTCGTACAGGGCGGAGATCAGAGTCTGGAGGAGTTGATGGCGACCGTGAAAGACGGCCTGCTGGTTGGGCGGATCTGGTATACGTATCCGATCAACGGGTTGCGGGCCGGAGATTTCACCTGCACGGTGGTCGGCGACTCGTACATCATCAAGGACGGGCGGATCGTTGCGCCGCTGAAACCGAATACGGTGCGGATCAATGATAATATCCTCTCGATTCTCTCCAATATCATCGGAGTCGGTCAGGAGGTCAAGGGAACGCTGGTCTGGGCGGCCGATGAGGTCGTCTATACGCCGGAGATCGCGGTCCGAAACGTCAGGCTTGATGAAATCGCGTCGTTCGTAGAAGAGTTATAGGTGATGTGGCGCGCGCACGTCCTGCGAAGACATTACCTGCGATGACAAGCGGGTTGAAACAGATCGGCGCTATGCTGCGGCCTCTGCTCATTCTTGCGGGGTTGGTCGGGATCATCTGGCTCTGCGGAAGGATCGGATGGCCGGCCATTCGGGCGAATATTGCGGTCATCGGACAATGGTTCTTCCTGCTGGTGGTCCTCTATCTCTTTGCGCAGATGGCCTTCATGACAGGATGGTGGGTCCTGATCGGGTCCAGGGCCAGACAGATCGGATACTGGCGGATGTTTGGCGTCTACCTCGTCGGCGACTCCGTTAACTATTTTGTGCCGCCTGCCAACCTGGCAGGAGAGCCGGTCAAGGCGCACCTGCTGAGTCAATCGGTCGGGTTCAGCCGGTCGGTGACCTCGATCATGGTGCATAAGCACGCGGAAATCGTGGCGCAGGTCATATTTCTCTGTCTGAGTTTGAGCATTGCGGTGACACGATTCGCGCTTCCCGTCGGACTACGGATTGCCGCACTGATACTGGCGGGAGGGATGGGGGTCGCCGTCGTGGCCGCCTTTTGGGCGCTGAAAAGAGGGGCCTTCGGGGCGTTGATCCGGGGGCTGGTCAAAATCGGGATCAAGCCGGAGCAGATCAAGCCGGAATGGCGCGCGACCGCCTCATTGGATCGATGGCTGGCCCTCTTCTATAAGACCCGCATGCCGGTCTTCTACTGGGCAACCCTTCTGTGCCTGGTGGGATGGTGCGGAGGTCTGCTGGAAACCTACATTGTGCTGCAATGGCTGGCAGCGAAGCCGAGCCTCGAGATGGCGGTCGCCGTGGAGAGCCTGGCGATGGTCCTGAATACCATTATCTTTTTTATCCCGGGACGGGTCGGGAGCGCTGAAACGATACGGGTGGCGGTCTTTTCAGTCTTGGGGTTGCCCGCCGCGCAGGGCGCGGTCTACAGTATTATTCGCCGCGGGAGAGAGGTGACGTGGGCGATTCCAGGCCTGCTCATCCTGCTCGCAATGAAGATGGGGATCGGCGGCGTGCCCCGACAGGCGGCAGGCTGATGGCGGTGAACGGATCGGCAAAGGCGGTCCTGTTCGACTATGGGGGGACCCTCGACGCAGACGGAATCGCCTGGAAAGACCGATTCTATCCGCTTTACCTTGCCGAGCATGTGATGGTCGGGCGGGATCGATATGATCGGGCCTTTTATGCCGCCGATGACGCGCTGGTGGCGCGAAGGCTTTCCGGCTGCTCGTTGCGAGAGAGTCTCCTGCTTCTGGCCACCGGTGTGCTCGAGGGACTGAACATCGGCGATCCAAGGTTGGCATCGCGATTATGTGACCGGTTTCTACAGGACTCGCTGGACAAGATTCGCGCCAATTGTGAGACCCTGCGCGAACTGGCAGCGCGATTCCGGCTCGGCATCGTCTCGAACTTTTACGGCAATCTCGAACAGGTGTGCCTGGACACAGGGCTGGCGTCGCTGATGAGCGTGTCCGTTGATTCGGCCTGTGTCGGGTTCACCAAGCCGGATCCCCGGATCTTCCAGGCGGCGCTGGCGAAATTGCAACTCGATCCACAAGAGGCGATATTCGTCGGGGACTCACTGCCACGGGATATGAAGGGGGCAAAGGAGCTTGGAATGCCCCACATCTGGTTGATTTCGGATCGCTCCGCCCCTCACGTGCCGTGCTGCACAGACGATCCTATGATCACATCTGTATCGGATCTTCGAGAGATACTCCTGTGAACGGGCTGACAACCCATGACCCGGGAGAACCTTTGGCGGGAGGTATCATCGCGGCGGGGGAAGGGACTCGGTTAAAGCGGGACGGCCTGAAGATGCCGAAGTCGATGGTGCCGGTGGCGGGCGTTCCACTCATCGAGCGCGTTGTCGCTAATTTTGTGAAGGCGGGTATCACGGAGCTGCACATTATCTTCAACGAGGACGACCGGGAATGCGCCACATATATCCGGAGGCGATTCCCGGATCTCGACATGCACTGCATGGTGAAAACGACACGGTCATCGTATGAGAGCTTCTGGGAGGTCGGCCGGCAATCCGGGCCGGGCCGCATCCTCATGTCTACCGTGGACTGGATCTGCCCGGGATCGGCGTTCCGCCGATTCGTCGATCAGGCCAGGTGTTACCGCCAGGCCGCCGCTGTCTTGGCCGTAACGCCGTTCGTCGCCGACGAGAAACCCTTGTGGGCAACGCTTGATCCGTCCGGGCGCGTGACGGCCATCGGCGGAGCGTCGGGCGACGTCGTGACGGCCGGACTCTACCTTGTATCCGAATCGGTCTTTGCCAAAGCCCCTCATCCGAATACGCTCGGGCGGCTTCGAGACTTTTTGGCGTGGCTGGTGGCGGGCGGAGAACCGGTCTACGGGGTGATCATAGATCAGGTGATTGATGTCGATCGCGCCGAGGATCTCCAGTTGGCTGAAACCTTATTAACAAGCGGGGGTTAGAGTTTAGGATGAAGATTACTAAGAACGGAGACAACGCGTCATGATTCCGTACCTGTTGGGAATCTATCGCGAACAGCAGCACTCGCCGGGCCGGGAATTTGACGATACTGAAATCCTGAGACTTGCGGCGAAACACGTCGAGGCGGCCGGGTATCAGGTGCACCTCAAAACGCCGGAGGAACTCGGGGAGATCGACACGTCTTTGAACGAGCATTTAGTGGGACCCCCTCCTTTACTCGTGTTTTTGATGTGCGAACGGATCGACGCCCTTGGTTTGCTCGAACCGTTAGAGACGAGGGGTGTCCCTTTTGTCAATCCTTTGGGATCTATACTGAATACCTATCGGGACCGTATGATCCCGCTTCTTGCGGCTTCAGAGGTCTCGATCCCGAGGAGCCAGATTATCTCGAGCAACTCGTCCGACTCCGGCCGACCGTCGGCGCACTTGGGGGTGGATTCCTTTCCGATCTGGATCAAGCGAGCGGACGTTCACAATACCCAATCCGGGGATGTTGAGCTGATACCGTCCCGGGAGACACTCCAGAAGGCCCTGGGGACGCTTCACCACAGGGGAATCTCCCATGTCGTGCTCCAGCAGCACGTTCCGGGTGATCTGATCAAGTTCTACGGGATCGGGAGGCCAGGTGCAGCCTATCAGGAAGAACCCTGGTTCAGGTGGTTTTATCACCGGGATCAAGAACTGTCGCGGCATCCTTTTTCCGAAGCGGCGTTGGAGTCTGTCACACAACAGGCGGCTGCCGCTATCGGACTTGAGGTTTACGGGGGGGATGCCATCATCACGCCTGCCGGGGAGATCGTCGTCATCGATATCAACGCCTGGCCGTCGTTCGCGTTGTTTCGTGAGGAGGCGGCGTCCCGGATTGCCGCATGGCTGCTGCATCGCGTACGAAAGGACACACGTCCATGAAGCGACATATTCCCGGAAAGCGATCACGGGCGATCGTCAAGCGGGAGGCGCGGCACATGGCGCCCGGCCTGCAGTCGATTGCGCTGTATTCCGGGCTGGCAATGGCCAAAGGGGAAGGGTGCACCCTGATTGACGAGGACGGCAATCGCTATCTCGATTTTATGGCCGGAATCGGTGTGGGGAGTATCGGGCACACGCACCCACACTATGTCGAGGCGATGAAGGCGCAAATCGAGCGATTGACGTTCGGCAGCTTTACCACCGAGAACCGGGCCAGATTTCTGGCGCTGCTCGCGTCGATCACGCCGCGAGGACTTAAGCGGATCCAGATGTTTTCGAGTGGGGCGGAGGCGGTCGAGGCCGCATTCCGACTGGCAAAATCGGTGACGAAGCGATTCGAGTTTGTCGGGTTTTGGGGTGGATTCCACGGTAAGACCGGTGGGGTCCTGGGGCTGCTGGGGGACGACTTCAAGAAGCAGTTGGGACCCTTCATGCCGGGCCTGTACAGCGCCCCGTATGCCAACTGTTACCGCTGCCCCTTGAGGCTCCAGTATCCTGATTGCAGTCTCGCCTGCGCGGACTTCTTGCGTGATGTGATCCGATATCAGACCCAAGGCGAGATCGCTGCGATCATTGTGGAACCGATCCAGGGCACCGCGGGTAACGTGATTCCGCCTCCGGGGTTTCTGAGTGCGGTACGAGCGATTGCAAAAGAGTGCGGCGCCCTGCTGATCGCCGATGAGATGCTGACCGGTTTCGGCCGTACCGGTTCGATGTGGGGGTGCGATCACGAACCGATTGTGCCGGATGTAATGACGGTCGGCAAAGGCATAGGCGGAGGCTTCCCGGTCAGCGGGGTCATCTCGACGCAGGAACTGATGGCGCACAAGCCGTTCAGCAACCCAAGCGGCAGCTCCTCGAGCTATGGAGGCAATCCGCTCGCGGCGACCGCCGGACTGGCTGCCCTCGAGGTGATTCTCAAGGAGCAGCTTGTCGCGAATGCGAGGCGTGTCGGCGCCGCCATGCTGAAGCAACTGGAAGTGATGAAGGAGAAATACCCGTTTATCGGCGACGTGCGGGGTCGAGGGCTCCTGCTGGGAATCGAACTGGTCAAGGACAGGCAGACGAAAGAGCCGCTGCCGAAATCGGCCACCCAGAAGCTGTTTCAGGGCTGCCTTAAACGGGGACTGCTCGCCATGTGCTATTCGTACAACATCCGAATCAACCCGCCGCTTGTCATCACAGAGGCGCAGGCACTGGACGGCCTGGCCATCCTCGACGAGGCGTTTGCCGAGTTAGAAAAGACAGGGTATAGGGTTTAGGGTGGTGGGTGTAGATGTTGAAGGGCGCGATCGTCGGTCTGGGCAATGTGGCGGTAAACGGCCATCTGCCGGGATGGGAAGGGTGCGGGCAGGCCAGGGTTGTTGCCGCCGCTGATGCCCTTGAAGCGAGGCTCGCTCGGGAGCGATGGCGACTCCCCGGAGCCCGCTTTTATACCGATGTCCCGGCGATGCTCGCTGCGGAGGCCCTCGATTTTCTGGATATCTGCACGCCTCCGGGAACCCATGCATCCCTTACCCGGTTGGCTTTAAGCCGAGGGTTGCATGTGTTGTGCGAGAAGCCTCTCGTGCTCTCTCCCGATGAGTTGCAATCGGTGCGATATGCTCAGGTGGAGAGCGGACGCGTCCTGTACACCGTCCATAATTGGCTCTACGCGCCTATCATCTCACAGACGACCGAACTGATTCGGGAGGGGACAATCGGGCGTGTGCGGCGCATCAACTGGCAGGTGCGGCGTTGCGAACCGTCGATCGCGGTCGGGCCCCAGGGCGCCGGTGGGAACGGGACTGGCGGAAAGGAGACCATACCCGACAACTGGCGGCTTGACCCGGCGATGGCGGGCGGCGGCATCCTGCTTGACCACGGTTGGCATGCCCTGTACATCATCCTTCGCTGGCTGGGTCATGCACCGAAGATGATTTCGGCGTCGCTCGAGAAGCGGGCGCATCCGGAATGGCCCGTTGAGGATACGGCGACTGTCCGGTTGAACGGTCCGGAGGCGACCGCGGATATCTTTCTGACATGGGCCTCGTCTGCACGGGGCAACAGCGCCGTGATCGAGGGCGCCCTCGGCACGATCCATGTCGATGACGATACCTTGCGCCTGACAGATGATGGAGGAGAGCGGCGCTGGACATTCGACCAGCCGCTCTCGCGGGGCTCCCATCATCCGGACTGGTTCAGTCGCGTTCGAGACGATTTTCTCCGGGAAATTTCAGATGAGACGCGGCAGGGGACAAATCTGGCCGAGGCGTCACTGTGCGCGCAACTGCTGCATCTTGCCAAGGAATCACACGCAAGAGGAGGCGAGGCGATAGCCGTCGGCGATCTGCCGAAAGCTGATGGCTGATGCGCTCTTTCTATGACCCGCCGGGCAGTCACCGCGGTAATCGTGCTCTCAAAAGGTTCTGGCGAGATTGACCCGGATACCGTCGTGCTGGGTATCCCGTTACTTCGCAGGATTGTCATGGTAGCGTTGCGTGCCGGTTATCGGGATATCCTCGTTGCGGATGACGGGTCATTCGGATGCGCGAAGCTGCTGGAGGGAACTACGGCGGTATCGCTGGCCTCGACTCGGTTGGCCGGTCACCAGTGCTCAAACCGTATCCTGGTGCTCGCCTCGAACATTCTCCCACACCCTTCGCTGCTCAGGTATCTTGGGGAGATCCCGTTGCGGGTCGAGACGGCCTATGCGCCGGCGAGCGGGATCGCCGCCGTGGAGACGGCAGATCCCGCGGCACTGATGTCGATAATTGGGCGCGCGAACGATGCAGCGTCGCTGTTCGCGGAACTGGAGCGGATGTATCGTCGCGCAGACTCCCTACCGGACAACATGCGCTGGGTCACGGTATCGAATCGGGCGGAACTCAAGCATGCCGAGGAGTGGCTTCTCCGTGGCCTGATCAAGGACACGGAGGGTTTCATGTCGAGGCATGTCGAGCGGAAGATCTCGTTGGCGGTCACGCGACGCCTGGTGCGGACGGACATCACGCCGAATCAGATGACCGCTGTGAGCGTGGCGGTAGGTGTCGTGGGGGCGCTGTTCTTCCTCTCGTCCGCACCCGCCTATCAACTGGTCGGCGCGCTGCTGTTCCTGCTGCATTCGATCCTGGACGGCTGCGATGGAGAGATCGCCAGACTCAAATATTGTGAATCTCGCTTTGGCGGTCTCCTGGATTTTTGGGGCGATAATGCCGTGCACTCGGCGGTATTTGTCTGTATCGGTCTGGGATGGTGGATCGGTGATAGGACGCTGCTCCCCCTGCTGCTGGCCTGTTCGGCAACAGTGGGAGGGCTTCTATCGGCGGGATTCGTGTACCGACGGACGATGCGGCACAAGACCTCGGAGGGGCCGCTCTTTACGTCGATTACGACCTCCGAAGCCCCGTCCCACCTCTCCCATCTGGCCGACGCCCTCGCAAGACGGGATTTCATCTACCTGGTTGTGATCCTCTCGGCGTTCGGCAAGGCGCACTGGTTTCTGATTCTCGCGGCGGTTGGGGCGCCGATCTTTTTCACGTTCGTACTGTGGAACTCATATAGGGAAGGGGTACAGGCATGAGTCAAAAGAGTTCATTCTATCCTGAATTGAAGCGAGACATTGCGTCCCCTCACGGCAAGTTGGGCGTCCTGATCCCTGGGTTGGGGGCGGTGGCGACCACGCTGATCGCAGGCGTTCATTTGATCAATAAGGGACTCTCTCAGCCGTATGGCTCACTCGCGCAGATGCAGCGGATGCGCCTGGGCAAGCGGACCAGTCCTCGTTATGCGCCCATCAAAGAGGTTGTCCCCCTCGCAGACCTGAACAGTCTGGTCTTTGGCGGCTGGGATATCTTTCCGGAGAATGCCTATCAGACCGCGTGTCACGCCGGGGTTTTGCCTGGAGAGTTGCTGGGCCAGGTCAAAGATGAATTGGAGGCGGTCAAATCGTGGCCGGCGGTCTTCGATCAAGCCTATGTACGAAGACTCTCCGGGACGAACCTCAAGTCCGGACCGACCAAGAAGCATCTGGCGGACATGCTGATTCAGGATATCGAGGCGTTCCGTCAACGGGAAGGGATCCAGCGGACCGTGATGGTCTGGTGCGGATCGACGGAGGTCTTCACGCAACCGGCGCCGGTTCACGAAACGATTGAGGCGTTTGAGGCCGGACTCAAGGCGAACGCCCCGGAAATCTCTCCAAGCATGATCTATGCCTACGCCGCTATCTCCGCCGGCATTCCCTTCGCGAACGGTTCACCCAGCCTTACGGTCGATGTCCCGGCGTTGGTTGAGTACGCAGGGCAGCGCCGTGTTCCGATTGCCGGAAAGGATTTCAAGACCGGTCAGACCTTTCTCAAGACCGTTGTTGCGCCGGGGTTGAAGGCAAAGATGCTGGGGCTGAGCGGCTGGTTCTCTACGAATATCCTCGGCAACCGGGACGGTGAGGTGTTGGATGATCGGGGATCGTTCAGAACGAAGGAGGTCAGCAAGGGCTCGGTGCTGGAGGCTATTGTACAGCCTGAGCTCTACCCGGAGCTGTACGGTCAGGTCTTCCATAAGGTTAGGATTGAGTATTATCCGCCACGCGGAGACGCCAAGGAGGGATGGGACAATATCGATATCTTCGGTTGGCTTGGTCAGCCGATGCAGATCAAAATTAACTTTCTCTGTCGCGATTCTATCCTGGCGGCGCCGGTAGCCCTCGACCTGGCGCTGTTCCTGGACTTGGCCCAACGGGCCGGGTTATCAGGGATTCAGGAGTGGCTCTCGTTCTATTTCAAGTCTCCCATGGCCAGGGCCGACCTGAAGCCGGAACACGATCTGTTCATCCAGCATCTGAAGTTAACCAATACATTGCGCATCCTGGTCGGGGAGGAGGTGCTCGACCACTCCGGACTTGATTACTACGAATCCGGTGACGCATATCGAGCGGGGATGGGCGAGGTGTGAGGGGGCGCGACTACATCGCCCCCTTCTTCGCCGTCGGTCCCAACCCCTCCGACTCTCGCTTGAGCCGCATCTTCTTGACGAGCGCGTCATAGGACTGGTCCCGAATCACCTTATCGAACTGTTTTCGGTAATTGCCCACGATGCTGACGTCGTCGATCACGACATCGTAGGGCACCCACGCCTTGCCTCGATGAAGGAGGGTAAAGTCGACGAACGTCGGCTCATTCCGCTTCGAGAGGAACTTGGTCTTGACGACGGCGTCCTGCGCATCGGTATTGTCAGACAGATAGGACACCTGTTGGTCGCCAAGATGATCGACCACCAGCGTCGTATACGATTCTACGAACAGGTCCCCGAACAGCTCGACAAACTCCTTACGCTCCTGAGCCGATCGCTTGACCCAGTGGCTGGCGAGCGAGCGGCGCGCCATCTCCTGCACATCGAACCAGCGCAAGATCCGCTCCTTGACCATCGACTTTCGCGCCTCTTCCTTCGCCTTTTCCTGTAGGGCCGGGTCTTTCACGATGGCAGCCAACTGATCCAACTCGGTCTTGACCTGATCCGTTGTTTCGCTCGCAAAGGCAGACGCCGCAAAGACCACCAACCCTACTGCTATGGTTCCACAGAATATTCCGGCTCGCACGCTCGATCTTAGGACGCTTGGCATGTGACTTCTCCTCTGCGTTGAATACCGTTGCCTGTTAGATGTGCTGACGTTTCAATGATCTGTGTCCCGGAGCGCAGCTAACCGGGAACCCGGAGCTCGGAATCCGGTACCGACTTTTTCGACGGGTGTCTGGCGACGACGGTCAGGACAGCCGGCAAGACGATTATAGAAACGAGCAGGACGGCTCCCACCCCCAGCGTCGTCAGCAGACCGATGCTGAATGCGCCGCGGTGATGGGCGATGAGGAGGCTGCCGAAACCGATCATGGTTGTCAGCGATGAGAGCGCCACGCCCTTTCCGATACTCCTTGGCAGTATGGCCGCCTCTCCCTCCTCCCGAAAACGGTGGATGATCAGCAAGCCGTTCTCTACGCCTGGCGCCACAATCAACGGGATGATAATCAGATTGGCCAGGTTGAACCTGAGCTGAAAGAGATGCATCAGGCCGGCGGTCCAGACAGCCCCAACGAGCAGCGGGATCTTGGCCAGCAGAAAATAGCGCAGATCGCGCAGATTCAGCAGGAAGAGCGCAGCCACCCCGATCAACGCGTAGATCCCGACTCGCTGATATCCCCGCTTCATTGCCGTGATGACCTCGTAGCCCTTGACCGGGTCGCCGACAACATCGGGATCGACCGATCGCAGTTCGGTCACGAATTCAGTCTGCGAAGCGAGCTCCCATGGATCGCCTCGAGGGTAGACCCGAATCAGGTACGAACCGTCCCGCCCCACGAACTGCTTTCTCAGATCGTTCGGCACGGCATTGAGCGTCACAGGGCCGGCGGCTATCGCCCGGTCCAGGAGCGAGAGCTTATCATAGAAATCCCGAAACAACTTACCTTCAAAAACGGTGAGCCTCCGCGCGATCTCGACATGGTCGCGTTTCGCCAGTAGCCGTTCGAACCGACCGATGAGGTCTCGCACCTGCGCCATCTCCGCCAGGGGCGGCCCCTCCTTCCCTTTCCACTTCTCGGCATCCTCAGCCGTCAACATCTTGGCCTTCACCCGTTGCAGCGTGCTCAACAGCCCGTCCAGGTCAACCGACGTCGGCTGGGGAAGTCTTGACAGATCCACCCCGGTAAGAATCGGCGTGAGCATGCGAGCGTGTCGGAGCTTGCGCTCCTGATCGTCAGGGATCACCATGGCGATGCTTTCTACCTTACTGACCGAGGGAAGCGCCTCGAGGGCCGCGGTCTTTTTCTTCACCTCTTCGAGACTGTCGGCCAGAACCGCCCCGTAGATGGTCGACCGCTCAGACTGCCGGATTATCTTCAGCTCCCAGTCCACCGATTCAGTCTTTTCCGCTTGAAGGCGGAGGACGTTGCCGTCGAATTCAATGTACGTCATCCCGTACAGGGCTGCCAGCGTGGCGATTGCCGACAGGAGAAGGACGGCGCGTGGGTGGCGGTACCAGAATTCCATGAACTCCGGAGGTCTCGGCAAGTGCGGCAGCGGGAAATGGACCTCGCCGATTTTCAGTTCGATCGTGTGCTCCTCGACGGATGCCCCTGCGCGGCTCGTCGAACCACTCACGGCGGGTCGCTTGTCCCACAACAGCAGCAGCGGCGGGAGAACGACAAAGGTCGAGACCAGCGTGATCAACAGGCCGCAACCCGTAATCAGGCCCAACTCCTGCAACACGCCGATCCCCGTGAGAATCAGCGTTAAAAGCGCCACGGCGGTTGTCAGCGCAGCATGGAGGATGCCGGGGCCGGCGCCTTCGAAGGCTCGCTCCAACGACTCCCGGATGGCGTGGCCGACGCTCCGCTCCTCTTCGTACCGGGCCAGCAGATGGATGCCGTAGTCAATCCCGATCCCCATCAGCATCGGCGCCAAAATCACCGACATCATATTCAGATGACCGACCGTCGCGGCCGCAAACCCGAAAGCCCAGCAAATCCCTATGATCAGCGCGATGGTGCTCAACAGAGGCCGCCTCACGCCCCGAAAGACCACCACCAGCAGCAGGGCCACACCGGCAAGCGAGATAAAGGACATCAAACCGGAATCCCGCTGCGCCGCAACCACCTCATCGTATTCGAGGGCCGGGCCGCCCGTCACCCCGGCCCTGATCCCTGGGTAGTCGGGCTGCAACAGCCGGATCTCGCGGCGGATCGCCTTGATCGGCCGCTCGAACTTATGCAGGCTCTGCGCATCCGGCTTCACCGTGGCCAGGACAAAGAGGAACTGCTTGTTGTCGGACCACAGGTAGCCTTCCCGTTCTCCGTTGTCATCGGCCTCGACCATGAACTGCTTCCATGGCGAGACATAGGCCCGCGGGCCGGCCGCCCACGCGTCCAACTGTGTAAGCAGCGAAATCAGGGGCTTGAGTTCTACGGGCTTGGCGTCATCGGTTTCTTCGTTCAGGAATCCTGTAAACAGGTGGCCGACCAGCGCGGCGCTGATCTCTCGTTGAATCAGTTGGAATAGGCGATTGAGGCCGGGGCTCGTGGACAGCTCTTCCAGCAGTGAGCGGTGCTCTTGCAGTTTAGCGCCAAGATCGTCGATTTCCTGCGGCGTCAGGTACATCAGGAAATGATCTTCCAACGACGTCAGGTCGAAGCGATAGATCACCTCCTCGATATCCGAGGTCAAGGCCTCCAGCCGACCGGCCAGGATAGAGGCATAGCGCTTGGCCTGCTCCCGATCCGGCGCCTCGATGACGATGACCGCCCGGTCCGGATCGCCGAACGCCTGGTTGTAGCGCTCTTGCATCTGACCGACACGTCCGCTGAGGGAGGCCATCGCCTCATGTGTCGAGGTAAAGCTCAGTCGCGCAACCGCTATCCATACTGAAAGGAGCGTGAGCAGCGCCGCGGCAATCAATGTAGCTCTAGGATAGGCCAGAACCGTATGGGAGAGCAGCTTTCTGAGGATCATGCGGGAATCCCCACATCCGACCGCTGCCTGGTCAGCTCCTCTTCACGCAAGGCGCGACGGAGCACTTTGCCCACGAGCGTCTTCGGCAGCTCCGCCCTGAACTCGACCAGGGTGGGCACCTTGTGCTTGGCCATCCGCTGCCTGCAAAAGTCGATGATCTCCTGCTCGGTGGCGCGCTCCCCGTCTTTCAATACGATGTAGACCTTCACCGTCTCGCCGCGATATGGGTCCGGCAGGCCTACCGCGACCGCCTCCTTGATCCCCGGATGCTCATACAGAGGTTCTTCAACCTCCCGGGGATACACGTTAAAGCCGCCCGCTATGATCATCTCTTTTTTTCGATCTACGATGGTAAAGTATCCCTCCTCGTCCATGTAACCGATGTCGCCGGTGTACAACCACCCATTTCTGAGCACCATGGCGGTCTCACCCGGCTGATTCCAATACCCTGCCATCACCTGAGGACCCTTGACCGCCACCTCGCCGATCTCCCTCGGCAGCAACGTGCGCTCACCGGTCTCCAGATCTACGATCCTGGCGTCCGTGTCCGGGAGCGGCAGGCCGATCGTCCCGGCCTTCCTGGCGCCAAAAATCGGGTTGGCGTGCGTGACCGGAGAGGCCTCGGTCAAACCGTACCCCTCTACGAGACGCGCGCCGGTCAGCGCTTCAAACCGGTTCGCTACCTCAAGCGGCAATGGCGCGGCCCCGCTCAGGCAGGCCTTGATCGAATGAAGGTCGTACCTGCCGACATCGGGATAATTGATGATGGCGACGTACATCGTCGGGACGCCCGGAAAGAGGGTGGGTCGGTATTTGACGATCGTATCCAGGACTTCCTGTGTCTTGAATTGCGGCACCAGCACCATCGTGTGACCCAACGAGATACAGAGGTTCATGACGACCGTCATCCCGTAGATATGGAAGAACGGGATCGCTCCAAAAAAGACTTCAACCTCATCCCGTGCTTCCTGGGCGGAACTCGGGGCTGGTCTGTTGACAGGGCTCACGGTTGGCTTTACCAGCCACGCGCCCGTTTGTATCGTATTGACCACCAGATTTCTGTGCGTGAGTATCGCCCCCTTGGCCAGGCCCGTCGTGCCCCCCGTGTACTGGAGCAGTGCCGGGTCATCCGGGCTGATCGTGGTTGCGGGCGGATTCGCAGGAGCGGAGGTCAGCAGTTCCGAGAACCACTCTGTCTCCGGCTTGCGTTCTACGGCAGGGCGGTGTCCCTGCGACTTTTCCTTGAAGAGGGTGAAGAGCAGCCGAAGTATGGGCGGAAAATACTCCTTAATATTCGTGACGATGATCCGTTTGAGCCCGGTCCTTGGCGCAACCTCTTTGACGAGCGGGTAGAGTTTCGACAATACCACGATCGTCTCGGCGGCGGAATCGTTCAGTTGGTGCTCCAGCTCTCGTGTCGAGTAGAGTGGGCTGGTCGAGACCGCCAGTCCTCCGGCCCGGAGCGTACCGTAGTACGCAATGACCAACTGGGGACAGTTCGGCAGAAAGAGCGACACCCTGTCACCCTTCGCCAGCCCGCGCTCTGCGAGGGCTGCAGCAAATCGCGTGGCAGCGTCATCCAGGGCGCGATACGTCAGTTTCGTACCATAAAAGATGATCGCCGTTCGATCTGGGTACTTCTGGGCGGAGACCGATAAGAAGTGCTGGAGCGGGATCTCCGGATAGTCGAGGCGTGGGGGAACCCATGAATCATAGTAGGCGAACCACGGTCTGTCCAAGCTGTCGTGCGTGGCTGCGACGCCGTCCGCTATTCCGCACTCCTTCAACTTCCGGTTGCCCCTTTTTCCCCTGATGGTGTGCCCGCGCCTAGAGGGCGGAGCATCTCAAAGCATGTGGTGTGGGATGTTATTCCATCCCCTTCAACAGACCCGGACGTCGACAACTTTGGGATGGGCGTGTTGCAGATAATAACCATTTTATAATAGCGTAAGGCAGCGCGGGTGCGCAACCAGAAAAACCCGTCATTTCGGGCTTCGCAATCATAAGATGATCGGTGAGCGTGCGGCGACCACGACCGCAGCGATTGCCCCGATCAAGAGAATAAAGGGTCGCCGGGCGTCGATGAGAGGTCGTGATGATCCAAGGATTTCGATCGCTAAAACCGGCGCACAGCGCCGGCTTACTTCTGATGTGTGGGGGTTGGGTGGAGTGCGCTGCGCTCTGCCAGCATATGACGTAGAAGGTCGGGTCTGTCGGTGATGATCCCATCAACTCCCAAGTCTATAAAGTGGCCCATCTGAGCCGGCTCATTCACGACCCACACCACAAGCTGAAGTCCGGCGGCGTGGCAGGCTTCAACCTCTGTTTCCGTGACAAGGTTGCACTCAATGGCCATCGCGTCCGCCTTACAAGCTTCCGCAATCGCCGGCATCGATATCGGCCGCCCTACGAGTAAGGCGGCAGTCCGCAGTGATGGTTCCAGCTCCTTCAATGTACGCAGCGCGTAATGATCGAATGACGCGACGGCTACCTGTGAAATGACCTGATACTCGCGCAGGACTGCCACCACCTTCTCCTCGATACCCCGAAAGAAGGCCGATCCCGCCTTGACTTCGAGCGCAAGCGGGATCTTCCCAGCGAAGCGGTCGAGAACCTCGGCGAGCGTCGGCATTCGTTGACCGGCAAAGCCCTCGCCAAACCAGTGACCGGCATCAAGCTGCTTGAGATCCTGCAAACTACGGGCATGGACCGGCCCTTGGCCATTGGTGGTCCGGTCCAGCGTCTGATCGTGAATTACGACGAGCGCCCCGTCTCGGCTGACGTGCAGGTCCAACTCGATAGCGTCGGCTCCCGACTCGATCGCCTTTTCAAACGCGGCGATCGTGTTCTCGGGCGCGAGCGCCGATGCGCCTCGATGTGCAACGTTGAGTGTCATCATGCTCCCGATAATTGACGTTCCGACAGCCTGTCGGTCTGCCGTACGACTAGACGACCAGGACCAGCTTACCGAATAGCTTGCGGTCTTCCATCGCGCGTTGCGCGGCTGCGGCGTCCTTCAACGGGAAGACCCGGTCTACGACCGGTGTGAGTGTTCCGCGCGCCATTTCCCGCGCGATCTGCAGCAGGTCCGCCTTGGGACCCATGAAGCCGCCCATGATCGACAACTGCCGCATGAACAGGTATCGGATATCGGTCCGGCCCAGATGGCCTGCGGTAGCGCCGCAGGTGACCAGCCGACCGCCGGTTGCCAGGATGGAAATCAGCTTTTCAAATACATCGCCCCCCACGTGCTCAACAATGACGTCGAGCCCCCGCTTCGCTGTCAGTCGGCGCGTCTCGGCGATCAGATCCTGATGCGCATAGTTGATCCCCGCCTCGGCGCCAAGCCCTTTGGCCTTCTCGAGCTTCTCGTCGCTGCCGGCCGCGGCGATCACGCGGGCGCCGAACAGTCCGGCAATCTGGACGGCGGCGCTTCCAACCCCGCTTCCCGCCCCCATTATCAGCACGTCATCACCTCGCTTGACGTGCGCGAGATTGACCAGCATGTTCCAGGCGGTCAGGAACGTCAGCGGGAACGCCGCGGCCGATTCGAAGCTCATCCCCTCCGGCATCGGCAGGATGTTGACCTCGGGGACCTTCACGTACTCCGCATAGCCGCCTGCGATCCTGTAGCCGCCGACGATTTCGTAGGTGCGGCAGGCTGTATCGCGGCCGGACAGGCAGTGAATGCACTGGCCGCAGCTCACCCCTGGAGAGACGACGACTTGTTGACCGGGTCCGGTGCGTGTGACAATGCTGCCAACCGCCGCCACCTCACCGGAAATATCCGAACCGGAGATGTGGGGCAAGGGAATCCGCATCCCCGGCATCCCTTTTCGGCACCACAGATCGAGGTGATTCAGGGCGCAGGCCTTGACCTTGACCAGCACCTCATGAGGAGCGATGGCAGGGTCAGGGGCCTCTTCGTACCTCAGGACCTCCGGCCCGCCGTGCTCATGAAATCGCACAGCTTTCATGGGATGGTGCCCCTTTCTCCTTTGGACTATGAACCTGTCGTGGGGAGGATCCTAGTCGATGCGGTAGTGGCAGCCGCGGCTCTGCCGACATTCCATGGCCGCCAGCAGAATGACCAGCGCCGTCTGAATACCGTTACGAAGGCCAACCATGGCGTCGGTGACCTCGGCCTTCTCGTAGAACCTCAAGATCTCAAGACTGAGTTCCCGCAGGATCTCATGGGCGCGGTTCAGCCGTTTGGCGCTGCGGACGAGCCCGACATAATTCCACATGGTCTGTTGGATGCTGAGCCAGTCCTGTGCGATCAGCGCCGGATCGACCGGCTCACGCTCATACCGCCAGGCCGCGATCTGAGGAAAATAATACGTCTCACCCCGCGCGATACATG
Organism: Candidatus Methylomirabilota bacterium; assembly: GCA_003105305.1. GTDB lineage: Bacteria > Methylomirabilota > Methylomirabilia > Methylomirabilales > Methylomirabilaceae > Methylomirabilis. The sequence continues at coordinate 2,546 of PQAQ01000265.1, read as the reverse complement.
CCGCGGCCTGAGCGCCGGCGCGGGTTCCCCACACCAGGCATTCCAATAGAGAGGTACTGGCCAGACGATTGGCGCCGTGTAACCCCGAACAGGCCACCTCCCCAACAGCGTGCAGGCGATGCAGGCTTGAACGTCCCCATTCGTCGACGGCAATGCCCCCACAACTGTAGTGCGCGGCCGGAACAACGGGAATAGGCTCTGCGGTCACGTCGATTCCGTACTTCAGGCAGTGCGCATAAATCCCCGGGAATCGCTCGCGGATCTGATCGGCCGGCTTGTGGGAGATGTCCAGGTAAGCGCACGGCGCGCCGGATTCCAACATCATCTGATGGATCCCRCGAGCAACCACGTCTCGCGGGGCGAGCGATCCGTCGGGGTGATAATCGGCCATGAATTCTCGACCGTGGCCGTCTATCAGGCGGGCGCCTTCGCCGCGCATCGCCTCCGAGATGAGGAATCGGCCGCTGGGATGGTAGAGCGTGGTGGGGTGGAACTGGATGTACTGCATATTGATGCAACGAGCGCCGGCCCGGTAGGCCATGGCAATGCCGTCGCCTCGCGCGCCGACTGGATTGGTGGTATGCAGAAAGACACGGCCGAGTCCGCCGGTCGCAAGGATCGTTTCCTTCGCCAGGATAGGAAAGATGTCGCCGCTCGCCTGATCCAATGCGTATGCCCCCACGCATGTCGGCGGCTTGTAAACATCCAGGGGTTCGACCGAATGGTGAGACACCGTGAGCAGATCGACGGCTGTGGCTGCGCTGAGCAGCTTCACCCTTGGGTACGAGGCGATCCTTTCAACGAACGCGCGCTGAATCGCCAAACCGGTTTGATCCTTATGATGCAGGATACGTGGCAGCGAGTGCGCGGCCTCGGCCGTCAGATCCCATCGGGTCGAA
>PQAQ01000265.1:0-1487 GCA_003105305.1 Candidatus Methylomirabilota bacterium | reverse complement strand
CGGGTGAGCAGCGTCACCTCAACGTCTCGTTTGACGGCCGCCAGCGCCGCGGCGCATCCCGCCAGGCCGCTGCCGATGATAAGGATGTCGGTTTTCATGCGGGGTAAATCTTGAAGCTCATATCGACAGATGGGACGGTATGCGTCAGAGCTCCAATAGAGATCCAATCGACGCCGGCCTCGGCGAATGCCCGAACATTATCGAGGGTCACGCCACCCGACGCCTCGACAACGATCCCGGCGCCGCGCTCGTGCGCGCGCACGCAGGCTACCGCCTGTCGCACCATTTTGGGACTCATATTATCGAGAAGCACGGCATCAAGATCATACCGGAGCGCTTCCCGCAGCTCCTCAAGGGTGGCGACCTCCACCTCGAAACGATGCGAGCGACTCTCATGTTGTCGGGCGGCTTCAATGGCCGCACTGATACCGCCGGCCAGCCTGATATGGTTATCTTTGATCAAGATGGCATCATCAAGTCCAAAACGGTGATTGATCCCTCCTCCGACGGTCACCGCATACTTCTCAAAGATCCGGAGTCCCGGCGTGGTTTTTCGTGTATCAAGAATTTTCGCCTGCGTCCCACGGACTGCCTCGACGAACCGTCTTGTCAGTGTGGCAATTCCGCAGAGCCGTTGGAGCAGATTGGTGGCCACACGCTCACCGGTCAGCAACGCCCTGGCCTGACCACGAACGGAGGCTGCCCTCTCGCCTTCGCACATCGCATCGCCGTCACGGCGGCGGTTCTGAACCACGAGACCTTCGTCCATAAGGGTGAGGGTCTCGATCACAACGTCGATTCCGGCCAGTATGAGCGGCGCTTTCGCCACAAAATGACCGATGGCCTGTTGATCGGGCGGCACAATCGCGACGGTCGTGACGTCGCCGAGACCGATGTCTTCCTCAAGGAACCTCTTAAGGGCTTCGTGGCGGCTGATTCGAACAAGAGAGAGAGACATGAGGCTACGGGGGGCGGCCTTAACTCATGGCCAGCATGCGCTGGATGGGACGCAAGGCGCGAAGCCGGAGCTCTTCGTCAAGTGTAATCTCCGGCGCGCGGCGTTTCATGCACAGGTACAGCTTCTCCATCGTATTGAGTCGCATGTGGGGGCACTGATTACAGGCGCAATCTCCATCCGGAGGAGCCGGAATAAATGTCTTGCCTGGGCAGGTCATTTCCATCTGGTGAATGATGCCGGGCTCGGTCGCGACAATAAATTCGGCGTCCGTACCCTGCCTCACGTAATTCAGAATCCCGCTTGTGGAACCGATGTAGTCGGCGTGTTGTAGCACGCCTGCTTCGCACTCGGGATGGGCAAGCACCTTGGCGTGGGGATGGCGGACCATAAGCTGGACAAGCTTCTTTTCAGAGAACATTTCGTGCACTACACAGGTGCCCGGCCATAATGTCAGATCCCGGCCAGTCTTTTTGATCAGATAGCGACCCAAGTTCTGATCGGGCGCAAAAAGAATCGGCTGCTCCTTCGG
>PQAQ01000264.1 GCA_003105305.1 Candidatus Methylomirabilota bacterium | reverse complement strand
AGCGCATACCGTCGCAGCACCTGGGTGACTTCAACATCGATGAGGTGTGGCGCGTGCAGGCTTTCCCCCCTCGACGAACAGCCGAGGGGGGATGATGGTTCCAGCAGGCGTATTCAGCAACACTTCTAACACAACCGAGGCGTCGACCACAATCACCGGCTGTCTCGTTCGGCTCTGACGGCTTGAGCCGGCGCAACCTTGAGGGTTACCGGGGTCCGATGAGCCAGTCGCTGCTGTAGCTCTGCAACGGTCGGGTGTTCGACAACACGCCGGACCTCTTGTAGGAGATAGTCGGACAGCGACAATCCCGCCAGCGACGCCCTGGCCTTCAGTGTTCGATGGAGCTCTTCAGGAACATGCCGAATTTGGATCATCTTCGTTGACATGTTAACAACCTATCTGCATGTGTATCACATGTCAAGTGAAGCATTGATCATTCTCCGGCCAAAAGTCTTTGACATACCATATAGTCAAAAAAGTCCACACAGACGCCCTATGTCTGTCGAGCCGATGACCAGTCTTAGTGGTGTCCATCAGTGTTGCGCTAAGAAATTGAGTACTGCTCAAAAAATAAGAATCCCCTCGCATCCAATGATGACGAGGGGATTCTATCTCACACCGCCCATAGAAAACACCTTTCGCCAACGGCTAGGGCAAGAGGCTGTTGATCATTGACTATAGTCCATGACCATGGTAGAGTAACATATTAACGTGAAAGGATGGTAGCAAACCATGGTCGAACAGGTAACGATTTCAAAATTTAAAGCCACATGCCTCGCCCTGTTGGATAAAGTCAAACGTACAGGGCAGCCGATTCTCATCACCCGTCGGGGGCAACCTATCGCCCAGGTATTGCCTCCTCCTCCGGCGGAACGACCGGCTTCCTGGCTGGGCTCCTTTCAATCCACCGGGAGAATCGTTGGAGATATCATCTCTCCCCCTCTGGAGGAGGACGATTGGGAAGTCCTACAGTTATGAAACTGCTCCTGGACACCCACATCTTTCTCTGGAGCCTGCTCGAGCCACGGCGTCTTACGCCGCACGTGGCTTCCGAACTCCAACATCCGGCCAACGAACTCTGGGTGTCGCCGATCACCACATGGGAGGTCCTTGTGTTGGCCGAAAAGGCGCGGATTTTCCTGGATCCTGATCCTGTCACGTGGATTCGAAAGGTCTACTCGGCGGTTCCCTTTCAGGAGGCTCCACTTAGCCACGAAATCGCCATACAAAGCCGCCTTGTCAGCCTGCCCCATCAAGATCCGGGCGACCGATTCCTCGTCGCAACCGCCCAGGTCTATGCCATGACCTTGGTCACCGCCGACGACCGGTTGCTTCGTTCTCAAGCCTGTTCTTTCCTGCCCAACCGCGAGGCGTGAACCGCCCTTTTCAAGGCGGACGCGCGCCGGCGAACACCCGTGGTGGTGTTCAGGCGAAGATGTCCTTCAACTGGATAGTCAAGTCCGGGAGGATGGGGGTCGAGAGTGCGTCGTCCGCTTCGCAGTTCAGCTCGGCGATTCGGTGGTAACCCTGTGCCGTCATCCGATAGATCTTGATGGTCTCGATCTCAGGGTCGATAATCCAGTATTCTGGGACGTCGAACCGCTCGTAAAGCTTCCGTTTGACGATCTCGTCCGTCTTGCGGGTGACCTCGGACAGGATCTCGACGACGAGATCGGGCGCGCCCCGGATATTCCGATTGGTAACAATGGATGCCTTGGCAGATGATACGAAGAAGAGATCGGGTTGAACGACGTCGATTGTGGAGAGTACCACGTCGAACGGGGCGGCGTATACTCTTCCAATAGATCGGGTGACGAGATACCGCCAGAGGGCGCCGGAGAGATTCATGGCAACGCGTTGATGTCTCTCGGATGGTGAGGGGGTCATGTAGTGGTCTCCGTCGATCAACTCGTGCCGCCGCCCGTCATCAGGAAACAGCAGGTAATCGTCGTAGGTGAACTTGACGACCGTGGAGTGTACAGCCATGGCTCATCCATCCTTTCCGCTACCAGAATATTAAGTATACAACCCGGTTCGCAGGACGTCAAAATCTTTAAGCGGGAAAATTTCAAAGCCTTCCGCCTGCGTTATTGGTTAGAAAGTCCCCCCCCACTCGTCCCTTTCCCCTCCGCGCTCCTTGTAGCCGCTCGCAATGACGAACTGAGGATGAGAGGGTGGGGAGTGAGCTGTGACAGAATCCGCTAAAGGAATCGGCTCGTCGGTACGATAAGATATCTGTCGGGATATGGGTCCGACCGCTCTGACCTATAGCTTCCGTCTTGTTGATCGGGCGTAATCCGATAACTGAGAGGCTGGCGGAGCGTCCTCTGGGTTCGGCTAACAACGCAAATCCGGTGAGGGATGCATGGATACACTGCGCTTGCATGAATCGCCCGTGACGGCGCCGATACGCTCGTTGGATGAGATTATCGCCGACGTCCGCGAACTCTCCAGTATTCCGCACATCGCCCTTCAGATCATTGATGTGGTGAACAACCCGCGAGCTTCCGCCGCCGATCTGGAGACGGTGGTGGGCAGCGACCCCTCGCTGGCCGCCCGTATCCTCCGCACCGCGAATTCTGTGGCCTACGGTCTGCGCCGCCCGGTCAAGACGATCCCCTGGGCGATTAACGTTTTGGGCACCAACGAGGTCAGAAACCTGGCCATAACCGCATTGATCGCCGAGCGCTTTAAGAAAGACACGGTCGTCGGGTCGTACACCCGCAGGGGGTTGTGGCGGCATATGGTCTGTACGGCCTTAACCGCGCGTCTGGTGGCGTCGCGCGCCGGGATGCGGACATTCAGCGAAGCCTTTCTGGCTGGCCTGTTGCACGACGTGGGCATCGCGCTCCTGGATCAGTACCTTCATCAGCCGTTTGTCGGGATCGTCACGACGCTCACACCCGGCGTGCCGCTGTGCCCGGCCGAGCGCGCGCGGCTCGGGTTCGATCACGCGCAGTTCGGTGCGAGGGTCGCGGAACAATGGCGTTTTCCGCCGATCATTCTGGCGGCGCTTCGTTATCACCATGCGTCGGATCGTTGCAGTGATGAGGCGCGACCGATTGCGCAGGCGGTTGAGGTCGCCAACTTTCTCTGTGCCTCCAAGGGGATCCGTTCGATGGGTGCCTCCCATGTCGCGTCCCCAAGTCCCTCGACCCTGACCGCGCTATCGATCGACCGCCCTGGCTTGAAGGTCTTGTATGACGACATGGACGGCGAACTGGCGAAGGCTCATACCCTGATCGACATCTGAGGCAGGATCGTGACCATTACTGAAGCGGAACTTGACGGGATCTTCGGTCGACAGGCAGCTCCGGACCAATCGAGCGGCGCCGACCACGCCGAAGTCCTGGCGTATCTGCAGACCCGCCTTCAGCAACTGACGCGACAGTATCAGGTCTTTCAGTATGAGCACGAGGAACTCATGACCGCGATGCTCAAGGAGCGCGACGCGCGACTGGCCGAGCAACAAACCTACCTGGAGCGCCTTGAACGGGAGGTCCAGGAGCGTACCACAGAGGTGCGCGAGTACGCCGTGACACTCAAGACCGCCAACACCGCGCTGGAACAGGCCAGGGCCCAGGCTGAAGCCGCCGTTCGCCTCAAGTCGGAGTTTCTCGCCAACATGTCGCACGAGATCAGGACGCCGATGAACGGGATTATCGGCATGACGGAACTCGCGCTCAATACGGACCTCACCGCCGAGCAGCGGGAATACCTGGGGTTGGTGAAAAGTTCGGCCGAGTCGCTCCTGAGCCTCCTGAACGATATCCTCGATTGCTCAAAGATTGAAGCGAACAAGCTTCGTCTGGAGACTGTCCCGTTTAGTGTAGGCGACACGCTTGATGCGGCACTTCGGCCGTTCGCCTTACAGGCCGGCCAAAAAGGGCTGACGCTCACATGGGACATTCCACGGAACATGTCGGACGTACTGGTGGGCGATCCGGCGCGTTTCCGACAGATTGTGGTCAATCTTGTCGGCAACGCCATCAAGTTTACGGAACGCGGCGAGGTCACCGTTCGCGTACAGGCCGTTGTCGAAGCGGATCTCGGACAATGCGTACTGCACTGCTCCGTGATCGATACGGGAATCGGCATCCCGTCCGAGCGGCAACAGGCGATCTTCGACCCCTTTACCCAGGTGGACGGCTCGACCACACGGCAGTACGGAGGGACCGGTCTGGGTCTGACCATCACAGCCCAGTTGGTCGCGATGATGGGCGGCCGGATATGGCTTGAGAGCGAGCCGGGCCTGGGGAGCGCATTTCATTTTACCGCCAGATTCGGCGTACAACGACCTTCGGCCGCCGCGCCGATCGCGGGCGGGACCGATCGCGGGGTGCGGGATCGGGCCGTCCGGACCCCGGCTGAGTTTCGCCGCCTTCATATCCTTCTGGCTGAAGACCAGGAGGTCAACCGACTGCTGGCGGTTCGCCTGCTCGAGAAGGTCGGGCACACCGTGGCCGTGGCCGGAACGGGTCGCGAGGCGCTGGCGGCATTCGAGCGGGAGCGGTTCGACCTCGTCCTGATGGACGTCCAGATGCCGGAAATGGACGGCATCGCCGCAACCGCGGCCATACGGGCACGAGAGCGAACGACCGGCGCCCGCGTGCCGATCCTTGCACTGACCGCGCACGCCATGAGCGGCGACCGTGAGCGGTGCCTGGCGGCGGGGATGGACGAGTATCTCTCAAAGCCGCTTCAGGCGCAGGCGCTCTACGGGGCCATCGCGCGTCTGTGCGCGTCGGCGCCCGATCCGCGCCGGGATGAGACGCGCGCGGAAGCGATCGGCGGCGAGGCGGCGGCGACCGACTGCGTGTTCGGTCTTACGGCCTCGATTGAACGGGATTCCGGCTTCGACCGGGAGGCCGCCCTGAGGCTGGTCGAAGGTGACCTGCCTCTGCTGCAACGGGTGATAGGGGTATTTGTGGAGAGCGCCCCGAGGCGTATGCAGGAGATTGGGGCCGCCGTCGATCGCGCAGACGGTCAGGCGCTTGCGGCGGCTGCCCATGCCCTGAAGGGCGCAGTCGGCCTGTTTGGCGCGCGCGCGGTGGTTGAGACGCTCTGGCGATTGGAGACGGTGGGGCGAGAGAACGAAATGACCGGCGCTGAGCAGTTGTGTGACACTCTGGAGACCGCGCTTGCGCGACTCATCCCGGCGCTCGCCCAATGTATGAAGGAGGGAGGGGCATGAGTACCGGCGATGGACCGACCATCGTTGTGGTCAATGACGACCTGTCGCAATTACTGCTGGCCGCGAAGCTGCTGGAGAAGGACGGGCTGCGCGTCCGTCCCTGCCGGGGGGCCGAGGAGGCGCTGGCGGTCATGCGTGAACAGGGTCCGCCCGATGCGATCGTCACCGATCTGTATATGCCGGGCCTTGACGGCTGGCGTTTCTGTCGGCTGCTGCGATCCCCCGAATACACCGCCTTCAATCGGATTCCGATCCTGGTGGTATCCTGGACGTTCTCCGGTGCCGACGCCGAGCAGATCGCCGCAGACCTTGGCGCCAACGCCTTTCTGTCGGCCCCGTATGACCCTGTCGACCTGCGCGCCGCCGTGCGGGCGATCCTGGATGGCCGGAAGCCGCAACTGGCGACGCGGGTATTGATCGTCGAGGACAGCCCGATGCAGGCGGCACTTCTCAGTCGGGCGTTCGTCGCGCACGGCTACACCGTCCTGACGGCGTCCACGGGCGAGGCCGCCCGGCGCCTCTTCCGCGAGCACTCGCCCCAGATCGCGATCCTCGACTACCATTTGCCGGATCTGACCGCCGATCAACTGCTGCAGGAGTTCAAGCAGACGGCTGCGCGGCTGGTGGCCATCATGATCACCGCCAATCCGAGCCCTGACCTGGCCCTGCGTTTCATGCGGATGGGGGCGGATGGGCACGTGCGCAAGCCGTTCGCGCCGGAGCACCTGATCGATCTGTGTGAGAAGGCGTCGCGTGAGCGGTCTCTCCTGGCAATTGAGGACCTGTTGGAGGAGCGGACCCGGCAATTGCGCGAGCGGGAGCGACAGTACGCGCAGTTGTTCGAGAACGCTAACGACGTCATCTACACGCACGATCTGAGCGGACGGTTTACCGCGCTCAATCGGACGGCCGAACGGGTCACGGGCTACACGCGCGCGGAAGCGCTCGCGATGCCGATCGCCCAGGTGATCGCCCCGGAGTGCCTGGGGCTCCATCATGAGATCATGGAGCGCAACGTACGCGGCGAGATGTCGCAGGAGATCTACGAGTTGGAGATCCTCGCGAGAGACGGCCGTCGCGTGCCGCTCGAGGTCAGCAGCGGGCCGATCTACCGCGATGGAGAGGTGGTCGGGGTCCAGGGCATCGCCAGGGACGCGAGCGAACGAAAGCGTCTGGAGGGGCAGCTTCGTCATGCCCAAAAGATGGAGGCGATCGGCACGCTGGCCAGCGGCGTGGCGCACGATTTCAACAACCTGTTGAGCCCGATCCTGGGCTACGCCGGCCTGCTGAGGCTGCGGGCTCGGCCCGGGGAGGATGTCGACCGGATCGCGCAGGTGATCGAGGGCGCGGCGGACCGCTGCGTGCAACTGGTGAATCGACTGCTGGGGTTCGCCCGGGGCGGCAAGCATCTGGACGCGCCCGTCGAGTTGTCGGACGCGGTGCGGGAGGTAATCGATCTGTTGAGCCGGACGATCGATAAGCGGATCACCATCACGCAACGCCTATGCGGCGATCGGACTGTTGTGCTCGGCGATCCCGGTCAGATCCAGCAGGTGATCCTGAATCTTGCCGTGAATGCCAGAGATGCCATGCCACATGGGGGCAACCTGCATTTCGAATCGGCCATTACCATGCTCGATCACGACTACTGCCGCAGTCACCCGGGCGCGACCCCTGGGCGCTATGTCATGCTGTCGGTGACCGACACCGGCGTGGGGATTCCGAAGGAGATTCAGGGCCGGATCTTCGATCCGTTCTTTACGACCAAAGCGCCGGGTAAGGGGTCGGGGATGGGGCTTGCGATGGTCTACGGTATTGTCAAGAACCATGGCGGCACGATCCGCCTGTACAGCGAGGAAGGATTCGGCACCACGTTCAGGGTCTATTGGCCCCTCGCGACCGGGGTCGCGCCGGCGCCGGCCACGGAAGAGGAGACGCCGCCGATTCGCGGCCAGGGTCGCATCCTGGTTGTGGACGATGAGGAGGTGGTTCGCGACGCCACCGCCGAGCTGTTGCGGCACGTAGGATACGAGGTCGTGACCGCGTCGGACGGTCAGGAGGCGGTGGAATACTACCGGCAGTTCGGTCATGAGATCGACCTGGTGGTCCTCGATATGGTGATGCCCCGACTTGGAGGAGGCGATTGCTTTCGCGCGCTGAAGGTGCTCGATCCGACCGTCAAGGCGATCCTGACCACGGGATACGGCCTGAACGAGACCGCCCAGCGCCTTCTTGATGAGGGAATGGCAGGCTTCCTCCAGAAACCGTATCAGATCAACCAACTGTCGGAGTTGGTCGCACAAGTTCTCCATCGTTCGGCGTGACGGCGCCAACGCTCCGATCGCTTCTGTCGACCTAAAGGAGCTGCAAGTCCGCGTTGAGGCGGGATATCATACGTTTTACCGTAGCGCTGTTGCCCGCCCCCCAAGCCTGCATAAAAAAATCCTCACGTAATCCCCGTGCGATGCCGATAGGGACAATAACGGTCACACTGTTCAATCCGGTTCCGAGGCGGCGGGGAGCATCCGATGAAGAAGCGGCAGCGCAGTTCAGACTCAAGTCGGCCGACGATCATGCCGCAAACCCTTGCGCTCTGCATGATCGTCAAGAACGAGGAGGCCAACCTCGGTCGCTGCCTGGACAGCGTGAAGGGCGTCGCCGACGAAATCGTGATTGTCGATACCGGTTCGACCGATCGCACCATCGAGATCGCGCGGCAGTACGGGGCCACGATTGTGTCGCATCAGTGGAACGACGACTTCGCGGCCGCCCGAAACGTGTCGTTGTCGCGCGCGACCTCCGACTGGATCCTGGTGTTGGACGCCGATGAGGCGTTGGCCGATGAGGACAAGGGCCGCTTGCGCGCGCTCTTGACCGGGGACGGCCCTGCCGCCTACCTGCTGAACATCGTCAGCCCGGTCGACGATCGACGCAGCAGCCACGCCGTTATTAACGCGTTCCCGCGGCTGTTCAGGAACCGACCTGAGATCCGGTTTGAAGGACGCATCCATGAGCAGGTCTCGCCCTCGATCGGACGGATCGGCGGGATGGAGCGCCGGTCTGACGTCCGGGTACATCACCGGGGCTACCACAGCGGCTGGGTCGATCTGCCCGCGAAGCGACAACGCAACATCCGCCTTCTGGAACGGCAACTCCATGATCATCCGCGAGACCCATCGGCCCACTTCCATCTGGGCGAGGTTTATGCGCTGGAAGGGCGGGTCGGCGAGGCGATCGCCTGCTATCGAACGGCGCTGTCGCTACCCGGCTTGCCGCCGGCCAACCGGTCGGTGGTCCGGCGAAGCCTGGCCGCCTGTCTGCTCAACAGAGGGCGATTTGAAGAGGCCTGGCAGGAGTGCAGGGCCGCGCTGGAAGAGGACGCCGGCTACGCGATGCCCCACCTGACCGGAGCGCTCGCCCTGGGACAACTGGGTCGAAACGAAGACGCCGTTCGGCAGATCGATCTGTACCTGGCCAAGGTGAGGCAGCAGGGTCGAAGCATCCACGGCGTCCTGGGCTATGAACCGAACCCGGCCTATGCCCGGTCGTTGAAGGGCCACTATCTCTTCGCGCAGGGCCGGATCGATGAGGCGCTGGACTGTTACCGCAGCGCCCTCGCCGACGACTCGGACTCGCCGGATGCGCACCTCGGACTGGGGAAGGTCTATAAGCTCCGCGGGCAATTGCGCGAGGCGGCGGCGGCGCTTGAGAAGGCGACGGCGCTGTTCGAGCAGATGCCGCACGGGCGTCTGATGTTGGCCGATACATATATCGAGCTGGAGAGATGGTCGGAGGCGCTCACCGCCTGCGAGGCGTACCTGCGGGTCTTTCCGGAACACGTTGGGGCGCTTGCGTTGCAGGCCCAGGCCCTGCTGAAGCTGCGCCGTCATACGGAGGCCGAGGCGATCTACCGCCGTGTTGTGATTCTCGCGCCGTCAGGCATGGCCTACTTTGCGTTGGCCTGCCTTGCCGATGCCAAAGGGGACCGCCGAGAGGCGGCTGTCCTGTGCCGGCAGGCGTGGGAGTTGGAGCAAACGGATGCCCGCATTCCGTTCCTGTTGGGCTGCTGCCTGATCGAGACCGGCGAGTATCGCGAGGCGCTGGCCGTCCTCCTCCAGGCCGAGCGCCTGGCGCCAGGTACGCCGGAGATCGAGCAGCGTCTGACACTCCTCGCCCGCCTCGTACAACGGGAGCGGGACGAGGCGCCCCCTCCCGCCCCTTTACAAAAGGCTGGCACGAGGGACGTGATGGTGCGGGAGGCGAGATCCAAGGCGCGTGACGCCTCGTATCTCGCATCCCATACCCCATACCCTACACCCCATGCCTCGCATCATACGGCTGAGGATGGCCGCGCGCCGCCTCCGTAAACCGTGAACCACGCAGGGCGAACCGTGAACGCGAATTCGGCCCGGACAAGGATGTCCGGTCCACAACCCTGACGACGCCAAGTCGCGTTGTCGCTACATGGAGGTAGTCACAATGGCTATTGGTGATATCACACGTATTAATACGAACATCGGGGCCTTTAACGCCTTAAACAGCCTGAGGAGCATCGGTCAGCAACTGAGCGCCAGCCAGTTGCGTCTGCAGACCGGTAAGCGGATCAACCAGGCGTCTGACGATCCGGCCGGCTTCTCGATTGCCAGCAAACTGACCTCGCGTTCACGTGGTCTGGCCGTCGCCCTCGATTCCGTCGGTACATCGATCAACATGTTCTCGATCGCTGAGGGCTCGATGCAGGCGATCCACGACGATCTGCTGGATATCCGCGACCTGGTGCTGAAGGCCACCTCTGACAACATGGGGACAACCGAGCGCCAGACGCTCGACAAACGGATTGCCGATCTGACCGACGAGGTGACCCGTCTGCGCAATTCGACCAGCTTCAATGGACTGAACCTGCTCGATGGAACGTTCACAAACAAGAATGTCCTGACGGGGTCCGAGACCACCGATGTCAGTACCGTGAGTATCTCTCAAGACTTCTCGCTCGCGAGCCTCGGCGTGACGACCGCCAGCCTGGCGGTGGACACCGTCGCCAACGCGTCCATCTCGCTGTCCCGTATAGACACCGCGCTCACGTCGGTCAGGACCTCGATTCAGACCGTCGGGTCGATGAGCGGCCGGTTGCAGACGATGCAGGCCAACATCTCCTCCGCCATTACCAATACCGAGGCGGCGAAATCCAGAATCATGGATGCCGATGTGGCGGCTGAGCAGGTCAATTCCGTGAGGCTGCAGATCTTGCAGCAGTTGGCGACCGCCCAGCTTGCCCAGGCCAATTCATCGCCGATGCAGATCATGGCGCTCTTCAGATAAGGCGCGACCACACGAGAGGATGAGGGGTAGGGTATGAGGACTTCCGGAACTACAATGCGGCCGTCCTCGTACCCTGCCTCCTGTCCGTCGATGAAGGAGGGTTCGATGGCATCATCAGTTGGTCTGCACCCAGTGTTGCCGACGCCGGCCGCGTCGGACGCCGTCCGCTTCGGGACGAACCCGATGGCCTCTTATCAGAGCGCCCAGGTCCTTGGGGCTTCTCCGATGCAGCTCATCCTGATCGTGTACGACGTAGCGCTTGGCGCCTGCGGCCGGCGCGATGCGGCGCGCGCGCGCCTCGCCATCACCGAGTTGATTGCGGCTCTGAATTTTGACTACGAGGAGATCGCGGTCCCTCTGTTTCGTCTGTACGAATACTGCCTGAATGCGGTGAGCGCCGGATCATTTCACGAGGCCTCAACTGTGTTGCGGCAGTTGAAGGAAGCGTGGGAGGCCGCATTGCGACAGGCGCCGGCCGCCGCGCGCGGGCCGAACCGCGACATACGGGTGTAGGACGAGAAGGAGCCGATCATGGCGATTACTGATGTCTCGTCGGGCTCGGTGTTTCAACTCAATATCGAGGCGCTCGTGGCGAGCGTCATGGCGGTCGAACGCAAACCGAAGGCGAACCTGCAGGCCGATCAGGCGGCGCTATCCAACCGGTCGGCGACACTCAACGATCTGAAAACCGCCCTCAGCGCGCTGCGCTCGAAGGCCCAGACCCTCGCTCAGACCGGGACGGCGTCGCTCTTTCAGACGAAGGCGGTCAGTTCCAGCAACAGCGCGGTCGCCACAGCGACCGCCTCTGTATCCGCGCTTCCGGCGGTCCACACGCTGTCGGTCACTCGACTCGCAAAGTTAAGCACGGTTGTATCACAACAGTTGAGTTCCGCCGGGACCGATGTCGTCACCGCCGAGGGGACCGGCGCAAAAAGCGTGAAGGTGACGTTCGACGGTACCGATCCGGCGACAAGCGATACGGCGGTCGCCGTGAACGTCACGCTGAATGCCGGCGACACCAACAGCACCATCCTCGCCAACCTTGCGACGGCGATGAATAACGATGCGACGCTGAGCGGCAAGGTGAGTGCCTCAGTCGTCAGCGATACCTCGAGCACGAGTCGCCTGGTTCTGACGAGTAAGCAGACCGGCCTGGCCAATAAGGTTCGAGCGGCCGACGTAACCGGAACCCTGGCTGGTTCGATCCAACTCAACAGCGAGGCGGCCTCATCGGGGACGGCCGGCGGATATCTCTTCAGCGATGCGTTGCTCGATGCCAAGTTCACGCTGGACGGCCTGGAGCTTACCCGAAGCGGCAACAGCGTGAGCGATGCTCTGACGGGGGTGACGATCAACCTGCTCGGAGCCTCGACGTCGGATGTCACGCTGACGGTCGGTTCAGATAAGAGCACCGTGAGGGCGAGCGTCCAGGATTTCCTGGACACCTACAACAAGGCCCTGACGTTCTTGCGGGCGCGGATCGACGTGAAGGTCAGCGCGACAACCTCCGTGACCGGCTCTACGGACGTCAGTTCGGTCAGCAGGGGCACGTTGGCGGGTGATATGACGTATGTGGATCTGGTATCGAATCTCAGGTCCGATGTCGGCAGTTCGGTCAGCAGCGCGCAGATCGGTAATCCAGGTCTCCTGGCTGAAGTCGGCATTACGGCGGCTTCGGACGGGACCCTGTCGATCAGCGATACCGCCGCGTTCGACGGTGCGATAGAGACGAAGCTGAGCGGGCTGATCGACCTGTTTGCCTCGAGCAATGGCGTGGCGACCAGACTGATTACCCGCCTCGATGGCTTCGTCAATACCGGGGGGTTGATCGACAACAGCCTCTCCACCGTCGCGTCAAAATCGCAGAACATCAGTCAGCAGATCGCCACGCTGCAGGATCGACTCGATCGGCGGGAGGCAACTCTGCGCAACCAACTGTTAGATCTGCAAAAGGCGCTGTACGCGCTGAGCGCCCAGCGGCTCATGCTGCAGTAGGACGTTCCTTAGCAGAAAGGGAGAAAGGCCATGTCGGAGATACGTCGAGAGAGCCGGCCGATTGAGCCGGTTGTCGGGGTCGCAGCGCCAGGAGGCGAGGGGAGCGTGCCGATCCAGACGCGAGGAGCCGATAAGCCTGCGAGCGGTTCGGCCCCGGCTGTGCGGCACGCGGCAGAGGTCGCCGGTCCCGACCTGAGCAAGCTGTTTGAGGGTCTCGGCCCGCGCGACAATATCGGGCTTACCTACGTCGTGGATCAGGAGACACACAGTGTGATCATCAAGGTGATCGATCGGGATACGAATGAGGTTGTGAGACAGATCCCCTCAGAGGAGATGACGAAACTCAAAGCGGCCATGCGGGATCTCTCCGGACTGTTATTTAAGACGCAGGTGTAAAGGCGTACGCGAAATGCGAGGCGCATGGAAAAAGACCGGCCATGAACGCTGAAGAGACGGTAAGGTGGTACGACGAGATCCTGGAACTGACCAGGATGCAGCGGCAGGCCATTGAGGATGGCGATCTGCAGCGGTTGCTGTCGCTGCTCGCGCATCGAGGGGCGCTCCTGGCGTCGCTGCCGGCCGAGCTCGGCGGGGATCGATGGCAGAGCCTCCGACGACAGATTGCCGAGCTGGACAGCGCCAATGAGGCGTCCTTGCGTTGTCTGAGCGAGCAGGTGACGGCTCAGCTCGGCGCGCTCCGGCGCGGACGGATGGGACTTGACGGGTATCAGGCCGGCGCGCAGATCGACAGGACCAGTATTGACCGGATTTCCTGAAGGAGACGGTCATGCGAATTGATCAGATTCGGATACTCGAGGTGGTGAGGGCGTACGAGAAAAGTCGTACGGGCGGAAGCCCGCGTCAGGGCCAGGATGCCGACACCTATCCCGCTGTTCGCGACGAGGTCATCATCTCCACCGAGGCAAAGCGACAGCAGATCCTGGATCGGGTCATGGGACAGGTGGTCGATCGCCTGAGGAACCTTTCACCGTCGGACATTCGACTCTCGGACCTTGACGTGATTCTTGATGAGGCGGCGCAGGACCAGGGTCGCGCGCCGTTGGACCCCAAGGAGAAGGCGCGTCTCCGTGACAGGAGTCTGGCCCAGCTTCACGCCACGAGGGGTTCGCGGTGGTAGAGCGATCTGTCCAGAGTTCGACCGCCGGGTTGGGCAGTCGTACGGAGGATCAGTATCTGCTGCTTCTCGTCGATGATGACGAGACGGTTCTGTCGCTCCTGCACGGTCTGCTGGCGCGTGACACGCCGCATCGAATGTCGACGGCCGTCGATCCGCAGACGGCCCTGGAGCTGTTGCGACAGGAGCCCGTCGACCTGCTGATTACCGACTATCGCATGCCGGGAATGACGGGACTCGACTTGATTCGCGAGGCGAGACTCCTGCATCCCGATCTGGTTGCCATTCTGGTGACGGGCTTTGCGTGGTCGGATGCGCCGATCGAGGCAATGGCGGTCGGCGCGTACGACATGATGCTCAAGCCGCTCAATATCGGAGAGGTGCATGTCAGGGTTCGGAACGCCTGTGAGCGAATCCGGCTGGTTCGGGAAAATCGCGCCTACCGGCGCGAATTGGAGCGGGCCAGGCAAGAGGCTGCGCAAGGCGGTCCGATGATGGAGTTCGTGGAGCCGATTGCCGGCATCGGTCTGTTTCCGCCAACCCCGTCACCGGCCGCCGGAAGACCGCGGAGGGAGGATCCGACGCTGGAACAGTTGGAACGATTGGGAAAGCTTTATCAGGCGGGCCTCCTGACGAAGGAGGAATTTGTCTTGAGCAAAAACAAGCTGTTTGGCCGAACGTGATCCCTGATCCTGCGAGCGCATCGCCATGCTTGACGAATTGCGGGTATTAGTTGCCGAAGACAATCCGGATATCCTGGCCCTCCTGAGGGAACTCCTGGAGGCGGAGCGGTGTCGGGTCACCCTCTGCTCGGATGGCGCGTCGGCGTTGTCGAGACTTGTAGAGGAGCCGTTTCACCTTATCTTGAGCGATATCACGATGCCCGGCGCCTCCGGTCTCGAGATTCTGGATCGGTCCAATGCTCTTGCGTCCGGGGTCCCAGTCGTCTTGATTTCCGGCGACGTTGATCTCGAGAACGCGCTGTTTGCTCTTCGGCGCGGCGCCTTCGACTGTCTGCTCAAACCGTTCCGTCTGGACGACATCCGGGACCTTGTCCGGCGTGTGCAGCGGCTCCACGGCATAGCAGAGCACAGGCCGGCGGAGCCGGCGGCCCGGCAGACGGCACAGAACGGCCATCGGCCGCAGGAGCTCCTGATCCGGCGGGGTCGCGCGCTTCAATTGATCGCGCGCTCCGGCCGGGCGCTTGGCGCAACCCACGATCTGGGACACCTGATGGGCGATATTATCGAGATGGCGATGAAGGGCGCCGGCGCGGACTGTGGGGCGCTCCTGATCGCCTCGGAGTCGGGGGGGACATTGCGGGTCACTGCCAGCAAGGGCTTCGGCGATACGGTCCGGCCCGGCGACGAGGTGGGGTGCGAGGATGAGCTCTGGGCGCTTGCCGGTCTTCCTGCCTGGAGTGCGTCAACCGTCGTACCGCTGGCGGTGAGGGGGCGGCAGGTCGGCGTGATGGCGCTGGCGAGTCGATACAGTTCCGGATTGTTTTCAACGGTGGACCGTGACATGCTGGACATCCTGGCCCAACAGGCTGCCATGGCGCTGGAGAACGCATCCTTGTACGCGACGGTCGAGTCGAGCGTGTGTGAGGGAATGCGCGCGCTGGTGGCGACGCTCGAGGCCAAGGATGCGTATACCGAAGGTCACTCGTTGCGGATCGCCCAGACTGCTGTGGCGATCTGCCGTCAGATGGGACTGGGCAGCGAGATCGAGGATCTGACCCGATACGCCGGCGCCCTCCACGACATCGGTAAGATCGGGATTCCCGATGCCATTCTGACCAAACCCGGGCGGCTGACGCCGGAGGAGTACCAGCGGATGAAGGAACACCCCGTCCTGAGCTGGAAGATCCTGCTGTCGTTCAGCTTCCTGCAAGAGGAGGCGATCAATGTCCGCTACCATCACGAGTGGGTGAACGGCAAAGGGTATCCCGACGGACTGTCGGGGTCGGCGATCCCGCTGCCGGCCAGGATCCTGGCTGTCGCCGATGCCTATGATGCGATGACGACCACACGCCCGTATCGGGCGTCGCGAACCCACGATCAGGCGATCTCGGAGCTTCGCGCTTTTGCGGGCACCCAGTTCGACCCCGATGTGGTCGAGGCCCTCGCCTCACTCTTGCCGTCGCCGGATCAACCGGGCGCGCCCGACGCTAGCCGGTAGCGCCACGACATCATAACGATCATCCCCTCGCATTCCGCCTTTACCCCTCCATATCCGCCCCGATACGCGCCCGAAGCCGTGGCGCGTAGTTAACAGTGACTCATTCAGTCGGCGAATGACATTTCGCGCTTGACGATTGGGAAGACGCCTCATAATATACTACCTTTTATGGATCGGATTGTCGTCGTCGGGGAGGAGAGAGCCGCGGTAGACGCGGCGGCAACCGCCTTCGAACGCCAAGGGGCAACCGTCACCAGGCTCGAGCGCCGCGACGGCGTCACCGCGATCCTCGCCGACGCACCCGCCCTCCTGGTCGTCCTGTGCATGGCGACGGGCGGGCGCGCGGACCTGGACGATCTTCCYYGCTTGATCGACGCCRGCCCCGATGCGTKCATTGTGCCGGCCTCGTTGAYGCTCAATCCGGAGTCGGCGCTTGCGGCGGTCCGTCTGGGGGCGTTTGATCTCTTGACCCTTCCGCCAACGCCGGAGGCGGTAACGGCCCTCCTGGCCAGGGCGCGCCTCCGCCGCCAACAACGGGCGCTGCGCCTGCTGCGGACCCTCTCGAAGTTGTCCGGTTGGATCGCTCATGAGGTGAGGAATCCGCTGTCCGGAATCCTGAGCAGCGCTCAGTTGTTGATCGGAGGGCCCGCCTCATCCGAGCGCCATCAGCGTTATCTGCAGTTGATTATACAAGAGGGTGAGCGCATTGAGGCATTCCTGAAACGCGTGACGGATCTCGGACGGTCGCACTCGGGACCGCTCGGATCGGCGTCCTTGAATGTCGTGACCGAGCGGGCACTGACTCGCACCGAGCCGCAGTTACGCGATCGGCAGATTCGACTGACGCGAACATTCGACCTGAAAGTGCCGGAGATTCGCATCGACGTCGTGCGGATGGAGTCGGCCGTCGCTCGCCTGATCGCCAACGCCGCCGCAGCCATGCCGTCCGGCGGAGCGATGACGGTTCGGACTCGCTATCGACCCGACGACCGGATGGTCGATATTGAGGTGACCGATACGGATCTCGAAACCGGTTTTGCGCGCGGGCGGCTGTTGTTCGGTCAGTGTGAGTCTTCGAGGCTGAAGGAGGTCGGATTGGGATTGGTTGCGGCGCTACAGACGTTCGTCGAGCATGGGGGAGATCTCTCGCTCCGTATCCTTTCCGATCAGGGATGCAGCATCGTGGGGCAACTTCCCGTCAACGAGCGGGACGGACAATACTGATGGCCCTGATCCTGGTGGCGGATGACGAGAAAAGCCTGCGGTTGACGCTGACCGACGCGTTGCAGCGGGAAGGGCATAGTGTGCTCACGGCCGCCGATGGCGCAGAGGCGATAGATATCTGCGGGCGACTCTCTCCGGACCTGATCCTGCTCGATCTCATTCTGCCTGATGTTAACGGCATTCAGCTCCTGAAACGGATCTGGCGGCCGACCGGCCCGCCGATCATTATCATGACCGCCTACGGCGAGGTTCGGAGCGCCGTTGAGGCCATGAGGCACCACGCCTACGATTACATCTGCAAACCGTTCGACCTCGAGGAGCTGCGGCTGATTCTCCGCCGCGTGCTGGAAGAGGT
>PQAQ01000263.1 GCA_003105305.1 Candidatus Methylomirabilota bacterium | reverse complement strand
CCGTGACTCTACGGTCGGCTTGACACAACAACGGATCGATTGATAGACTGCATGGCGTGAGATGAGATGCGTCAGGTCGTTGTCAGTAGGTTTAAGACGCTGCCAGGTCGGCAGGGATAGACTCCATGAAGATTCCGCAAATCGTTGCTTGCGTCCTCGCCTTAGTGTGCGTCGGTCTGCCGCCCTTGCATAGCGAGGCGATTGCGGTTGACGGGTATCCGTTGTTGAGCGTCGTTGAGATCGGATCGCACGCTGGGAATCAGCAGGTCGACTCGCTCCCCCAACTCCATAAATCTCCTGCAGTGTCCGATGGCCAGACTGTTCCCGCAACGCCCTCAATCCCGCACTGCGATTTTGAAGTCAGCCCGATCGATCACCCACCCCTCTGTCTCCTGGCTCCTCCGGGAACCGTCAGGATACACGGCGATCAGCGTGAGTCCTCCCCCGTCTCCTTCACGATCGATATAGTTTCTCCGCCGCCTCGTCAGGCGTAAGCTTCCCCCCAGTCTCGGAGACCCGTTTTCAGTGTGGAGGTTTGAGTGAGAGTAGGCGGTGGTAGCCGATTTCACTGAACGCTCGCGGTTCGCCACTTCTACCTTTTTAAGGATGGCAGATAGATGAGAATCTTGCGCTTTTGGGGACTTGTGGTTCCTCTTCTGATCTGGTGCGGTACACCGGTATCCGCCGCCGCCCAACTTCAGGAGCTCCCGCGAGTGCTTTCGCTGGCCGACGCCTTGCGAATCGCGGGACGGCAAAACCCTGGTCTGCAGGCGGAGGCGACGGCCGGGCAGATCGCGCGCGGAGACGCGACCACTGCCGCGCTACTCCCCAACCCGGCGCTTCTGTTCAGGTCGGAAGGGTTTCGCGGGGGATCGTTCATCGATCGGCAGGAGATCTTCGTTGAGGTCAGTCAGGAGATTCCGACAGCCGGAAAGCGCTCTCAGCAAATCGCTGTCGCTGGGGCGAATCTTCGCGCAAGCGAGGCCGACATTGCGAATGCGGCCCGCTTGCTCCGGTTCGCAGTGAAGCAGACATATTTCCAGATTGTGCTGGCCAAGACCGATCTTGCTGTGGCTCGCGGCCTGCTTGTCGATTTTGACCGAATCATTCGCGCCAAGGAGGAGCAGTTCAAGCTCGGAGAGATCTCCGGGGCGGAACTGAGACGTGTGCAGGTGGAGCGCTTCAGAGTATTTGACGACGTCGTCGCCGGTGAGTTGAGCCTTAAGCAGGCCAGAGCCGCACTGCTTGCGCTGCTCGGACTCCCTGACTCGACAACCGAATTCGATGTCGCCGAGGAGCTTGGGAGGGGTGAGCCGATCGGCAGTCTGGCGATGTTGCATGCCGAGGCATTACAGGGTCGCCCGGACCTCAGGGCCCAGCATCAACGGGTCGCCAGAGCTCACGAACAGATCGGACTTGAGCAGGCGCGCCGCTTCCCAAACCTGTTTCCCTTCGTGGGCTACAAACGGAACTTCGGCGAGGACAGCACCATATTTGGCGTCTCAGCGCCCCTGCCCCTCTTTAATCGTAACCAGGGGGCCATCGTCCGAGCGCAAGCTGAAGAGGAGCGGGAATCGTTTCAGTTCAAGCGACTTGAGACCCAGGCACTTCTGGAGGTGGATCAGGCATTCAACCGGCTGGAGAGCGAACGCCGACGAGTCGAAGGGCTGGAAACCGAATACCTGCCCAAGGCCCGCGAATCGCGGGAGATCGCCGAAGCCGCGCACAAGTTGGGCGCTATTGATCTCACGGCGTTTCTGGATGCTCAGCGGGCCTTTCGAGAGGTCCAGCGACTGTACAACCGATCTCTGTACGACCTGAGTATTGCCCGATTCCAGGTCGAGGCGGCCATAGGCCGTTAAGGACACGCAATGACTGTACCCGTATGTGCTCAGTTCGGATTTCGTACGGCCTTACTCCCGGCGGTGATCATGGCGGCAGCCTTGGCGCTGGCGGCCTGCAATCGCGCCCCAGAGGACAAACCGGCTGAACCCGCAGGCAAACCGAAAGAAGGCGAGGTCACCATTTCCGCCGAGACGCAGACCAGGCTCGGCTTTGCGGTCGACAAGCCGCGTCGTATCGCACCGATCCGATTCATCGAAGCCACCGCCGCAATCGCGCCCGATCCGGCACGTATCGCCCACATTGCTCCACTGGCCAGAGGACGGCTAGCGCGAATTCATGTGCAGGTTGGCGATTCCGTAAACCAGGGCGCCCCGCTCTTCGAGTACGACAACATCGAGCTGGGCGAGGCGATCGGGGATTACATGGCAGAGTTTGCCGATCTTCGGCGAGATGTGGCCAACCTGCATCATGCGCAGCATATGTTGGAACGCGGTCAACTACTCCTGGAAAAAGAGGCCATCGCCGAGAAAGAGGTCCATATCCGGGAGGCGGAGCAGCGCGTGGCGGAAGCGGCGGTCGCAAACCGACAGGCGCGAATCGCGCGGGTTAAAGAGAAGCTGTATCGTTTCGGCATGACTGAGGAGCAGATCGACGAGTTATCGACCCACTACGAGAAGGCGTTCCGCCGTGAGGCCTCCTATACCGTCGTCAGGGCGCCGATCAGCGGCGTCATCATCAAGCGGGAGGGAGCGCCCGGCGAGGTCGTCGGACCTGAGAAAGAGGTGCTGGCGATTGCCGATCTATCCAGCGTCTGGACGCTGGTGGATATCTATGAGAAGGATTTGAGGCAGGTTCGACGCGGGACAGCCGCAGAGATCAACGTCGAGGCCTACCCGGGGGAAACCTTTCG
This sequence comes from Candidatus Methylomirabilota bacterium, assembly GCA_003105305.1. Classification (GTDB taxonomy): domain Bacteria; phylum Methylomirabilota; class Methylomirabilia; order Methylomirabilales; family Methylomirabilaceae; genus Methylomirabilis. The sequence goes on along the minus strand of PQAQ01000263.1, from coordinate 27,073 downwards.
CGGCACCATCAGCTATGTCAGCGATCTCCTTGACCCAGAAACACGAACAGCAAAGGCGAGAGTAGAAATTCCTAATCCTCACGGGAAATTGAAGCTCGGGATGTTCGCAACCGTCCGGCTTCGAGCCTTGGCCGTCAATGGAAGTGGGATGGTGATGGCGATTCCCTCGTCAGCTGTTCAGCAGATTGATGGGCAACCGTCGGTCTTTGTCAAACTCGATCCGGTGACGTTTTCACGGCGGAAGGTAAAGCTTGGACCCGTATCAGGAGACCTCGTGGAGGTCGCCGAAGGCCTCACGGGGGATGAACACCTCGTGACGACCGGCAGCTTCACGTTAAAATCCGAGTTCCTAAAAGAACAACTCACTCAGGGACAAGGCCAATAGTCCCCGGATGGTTCATCCATGCTCCAGCGTATTTTTGAGCTGTCTCTGGAGAACCGATTCCTCGTCCTGATCTTGACCGCTCTCCTGGTCCTTGGCGGCATGATGGCCTTGCGTGATCTGCCGATCGACGCCGTCCCGGACATCACCACGGTCCAGGTACAGGTTCTGACGAAAACGGCGCCGATGGGTCCGGTAGACGTAGAACGATACGTTACCTTTCCGATCGAAGCCGCGATGAGCGGTCTGCCGGACCTACAAGAACTCCGCTCGGCGAGTCGATTCGGTCTGTCGGCCGTTACCATCGTCTTTAAGGATCACGTCAACGCTCACTTTGCGCGACAACTGGTCGCCGAACGGATGACGACGGCCAGAGAACAGATCCCTGCAGGCTTCGGGACCCCGGAACTCGCGCCGCTCTCCACGGGGCTGGGCGAGGTGTACCAGTTTGTGGTCAAGGGCGAAAGGTACACGCCCATGCAATTGCGCGAGATCCTCGATTGGCAGATCGCATACAGGCTGCGTACGGTCCCGGGAGTTGTGGAAGTGTCGCAATGGGGGGGGTACACGAAGCAGTACCACGTAATCGTGGACCAGAGAAAGCTCGTCTCCTATCGAATCCCCATCGGCCGAGTGTTTGACGAACTGCAAAAGAATAACGCCATTGCCGGCGGCGGCTATATCGAGCACAACGGTGAGGCGTATGTGATTCGAGGCGAGGGGCTCGTCGAAAATCAGGAAGATCTGTCCCGGATCCTGGTCGGCACTGGATCGGGCGGTACGCCAATTACGATTGCTCAACTGGGCCAGGTAGGGATCGACTCGATGCCGCGGATCGGAGCGGCAACCCGAAATGGCGAGGGAGAAACGGTGGTCGCCATGGCGCTGATGCTTCGCGGCGGCAACGGCCGCGTCGTGGCTGAGCGGATTAAAGACGAGGTCGAGCGGATGAAACCGAGTCTTCCACCCGGGGTCTCCATTGAGCCGTACTATGACCGCTCGGATCTCGTCAACAAGGTGATCCGAACCGTCACCAACAATCTGATCGAGGGAGCGCTGCTGGTCGTTGCGGTTCTGCTCCTGCTCCTCGGCAACCTTCGGGGCGGCCTGATTGTCGCCGCAGCGATCCCTCTCTCCATGCTGGTCGCCTTCACGGGAATGGTTCAGATGGGAATCTCCGGCAATCTGATGAGCCTGGGCGCGATCGATTTCGGGCTGATTGTGGACGGCGCAGTAGTGATGATTGAAAATATCATCCGACATCTGGCGGAAGAGCGCAGCGTACGACGAGAGGAACGTCCCCTCATTATCCTCCGAGCCGGGCGCGAGGTCCTGCGGCCCATCTTCTTTGCTGTCAGCATTATCGTCATCGTCTACCTGCCGATCCTCACATTGCAGGGCGTCGAGGGGAAGATGTTCAAGCCAATGGCGTTCACGGTGATCTTTGCTCTGGTCGGCTCGTTGATCCTCTCGTTCACCCTTATGCCGGTCATGGCTTCTCTGTTTCTGCGTGGGCCGATTAGGGAGGGCGATTCCTGGCTGCTGCGCCACGTCAAGATCTTGTATCTACCGCGACTCGTATGGTGTGTCCACCACCCGAAAATGACAGCCCTCGCCGCGGCATCCGCCTTTGTCATCAGTCTCGCATTTGTGCCGTTTCTCGGCGGAGAGTTCATCCCGCAACTTGACGAGGGGGACATTGTGCTGCAGACCTGGCGCCTACCGAGCACCGCGTTAGATCAATCGATCAAGGACTCTCTCGAGATTGAACGTACCCTTCTGCGTTTCCCGGAGGTACGGCAGATCGTATCCAGGATCGGATCTCCGGAGGTCGCGACCGACGTGATGGGAATGGAGGCATCCGATGTCTTCATCGCCCTCAGACCGTCACGGGAGTGGAAAGCCGGCATGACAAAAGACCGGCTCATCGACCAGTTCGCTGCGACCCTCTCGTCCGAAGTTCCGGGCGTAGGCATAAGCTTTGCCCAACCGATTGAGATGCGTTTTAACGAAATGATTGCAGGCGTCCGGTCCGATATCGGCCTCAAGATCTTCGGAGACGATCTCAACGTCTTGAAAGAAAAAGGCGACCAGGCCGCGCACATCCTGCGACAGATCCGCGGCGGCCAGGATATCCGGGTCGAACAGTTAACCGGCCTCCCGGCCCTGCGAATTCAGGTAGACCGGCGGCGGATCGCCCGATATGGAATCAATGCGGCGGATGTACTGGCCGCTGTCGAGGCAGGCGGCGCCGGGAAAATAGTCGGTACGGTTTTTGAGGGGCAGCGACGATTCCCCCTGGTCGTTCGGGCGATCGGCAGCAGCCGTACCGATCTTCCCTCTTTCCAGAACTTGCCGGTGGCGGCGCCGAACGGCGCCCTGATCCCGCTGGCCCAACTGGCCACCGTCAGCGTAGACGAGGGTCCGGCGCTTGTAAGTCGTGAAGATATCAGCCGACGGATTGTCGTCGAGGCCAACGTCAGAGGCCGCGACCTCAGCTCGTTTGTGCGCGAGGCGCAAGACCGAATTGCCAGAGAACTGAAGCTGCCCCCGGGCTATCACATCAAGTGGGGCGGGCAATTCGAGAATCTGGCGCGGGCCACCAGTCGCCTGGCGATCGTCGTCCCCCTTTCGCTGTGCCTGATCTTTGTCCTGTTGTACACCACCTTTAATGCGGTTCGACCCGCGCTGCTGATCTTTCTGAACGTCCCATTGGCGGTGACCGGTGGGGTGCTCGCCTTGGCCACACGCGGACTGCCGTTCAGTATCTCGGCAGGCGTAGGCTTTATTGCGCTGTTCGGGGTGGCCGTTCTGAACGGCGTGGTCCTGATGAGCTATATCCTGCACCTTCGCGAGGAAGGGTTGTCGGCGCGCGATGCGGCGCTGAAGGCCGCCGAGATCCGGCTGCGGCCAGTCCTGATGACGGCACTGGTCGCCGGTCTCGGATTCATCCCGATGGCGCTGTCTCATGGCGTCGGCGCCGAGGTCCAGCGTCCGCTGGCCACCGTCGTGATCGGCGGCCTCGTCTCCTCCACGCTGTTGACGCTCTTTGTGCTCCCGAGCCTCTATCGCTGGTTCGAACGCGACGCCGCAGACATCGCCTGACCTTGCCGGCAGATGTTCGTCATGCACGGGTAGGCCAAAATGACATCTCTATTCGAGATACAATTCCCCGCTGTCGTAATCATACGCAAACAGTTCCGCGTACCGGCCCCAGTCGATGGCTGTCTCAAGCTGGTTCCATGCCTCTTCAGTTGTGAAATGGTTAGCGAGGATTTCCAAAAAGAAGTCTTCCGATATCCTGCGCTTCGAGGTTGACTGCAGGACCTGCGTGATCTGCTTGAGCAACTGGATGTTGTTCAGTGCGGTGGCTTTGAACAGTTCCTTCTTCTTGAGCGCATCCGCGTCGGAAAATTGCCTGCCCATGTCGGTGATGATGAAGTCACCCTCTTTGATCTCTCCGAGACCGAGAAACACCGAGGCCTCGATCAGAGGGAAGATATCATCCACTTCCATGCTGAGATCCGAGGCGAGGACCGAAATATCAGCCCGATCCCCCTTGTCGTGCACCATCTCGATCAGGCCCGCGATAGCTCCGATCTTCGTGTGCGGCAAAAACTGATACCGCTCCCTTTCGAGCAGGAAGGGCACCTCCTGTTCCGGTTTGGTAAGAATCGTAAAAATCCGGTCGACCGTGTACTTGAAGTCTCTCGAATTCTTGTCCCTCTCATGCGGAAGATCGATAAACATATCGGCTTTGATCCTGCCGGGATTATGACTCAAAATGATCGCTCTGTTCGAAAGAAATGCCGCCTCTTCAATGTTATGAGTGACGAAGATAATCGACTTGATGGGCATGATTTTCCTGAGCCACAGGTCGATTAGCTCGCCTCTCAGGTTGTCGGCCGTCAGAATATCGAGGGCGGAAAATGGCTCATCCATAAAAAGAATCTCGGGCTCTACGACGAGGGCGCGGGCGATGCCGACCCTTTGCCTCATACCGCCGGAGAGTTCCCTTGGGTAGGCGTCCTCAAACCCGTCCAGACCGACGATGTCGAGCATCTTTACGGACTTTTCCCTCGCCGCATTATCTGACAAACCGTAAGACTTCAGCCCCAGCTCGACATTTTCAAGCACCGTCAGCCACGGAAACAGGGCGAAACTCTGAAATACCATGGCGATTTTCGGAAGGGCTTTTGCCAAAGGAATACCGTGATACAGGACCTCTCCTTTCGAAGGCGAGGCCAGACCAACGAGTATTCTCAGAAGCGTCGACTTTCCCGCTCCGGAAGGACCGAGGATCGAGACAAACTCGCCCTCCCGTACCCGTATATTGATATCCTCAAGGACGGACAGCTCCCTGCCGCCGCTCATGGGATAGGATTTCGTAAGCCCTTTCGTCTCAAGGATTACGTCAGCCACCGCTTGCCCCGCTTATTGTCCTTACCCAAGTCGATATTTTTCCTGCGCAAGCGTAAACATTCTTTTCCAGACGAGCCTGTTGATGCTGACCACAAGTATAGCCATGACAACCGTGCTCACAAGGAGCAGGCCGAAATTTCCGGTAACCGTCGATTCGCTGATGAGGCTCCCAAGTCCTCTCGTCTTCATCGTCTCACCCCCGAAGGTCACATATTCAGACACAATGGTCGCATTCCATGCTCCGCCTGTCGCGGTGATGAGGCCGGTCACAAGATACGGGAATATGCCGGGAAGGATCAGCGTCCTCCACTTTCTTATGCCTTTCAGCCCATAAAGCCGGGCCGTCTCTTTCAGATCCTGAGGGATGGCGGACGCGCCCGCAATGACATTAAACAGGATGTACCATTGCGTGCCCAGCAGCATCAGAAATATCGAGCCTGCGGCAAGTCCTCCTCCAAGCTTGATAAGAAAGAGAAGGATCACCGGGAACACAGCAGTGGCGGGGATCGATGCGACCACCTGAACAACAGGCTGGAGCACCCGCGCCGCCTTTGGATTCGTACCGATATAGACACCGGCCGGGATCGTCCAGAGGGCAGCGATGAACAAGGCCAACGAGGTCCTGAGGACGGAAAAGCCCGCGGCCGTAAGTACCGTGAGATAGTCTGACGCGCCAAGATTCAGAAACAACGTCGAGGCGCTCGCAACAGACCAGAAAAACATCAGGCTTACTGCAAAAAGGATCACGATATTTACCGTTTTGCGTATGCGACCGACAGTGACATTTGAGTCGACGGTCGATTTCTCGAAAAACGCTTCGATACTCTTCATCGTGCCGGAAGTAAGCAAATTGATTTTCCCGATAAAGGCAGATCTCCGGAGAAGATCAAGCACGAACGACTCTCTCTCGTCCTCTGCTTGGACGGTCTCGATCCTGAATTTCTGTGACCAGGACACGAGGGGACGCCAGGCGAGAATGTCGAGCAATATGATCAGTAAGATCATCGTGCCGATCCCATACAGAACATGAACCATATCTCCCTGATTCGCCGCGGTTTGAATATAGGAGCCGATGCCGGGAAGCCGGAAATCTCGATCTTTGAGAACGAACATTTCGCAGGCCATGAGAAAGAACCATCCACCGGCCACCGACATCATGCTGTTCCAGACGAGGCCGATGGCGCTGAAAGGGAGATCGAGCCGAAGGAATTTTGTGAATTTGTTGTGTCTGAAAACCTGTGTGACTTCTGTGAGTTCGCTCGGAATAGTGTTGATGGAATGATAGTAGCTGAACGCCATGTTCCAGACCTGTCCGGTGAAAATAAGCAGGATGGAGGCAAGCTCGATGCCCAGCCGCCGACGAGGAAAAATAGCGATCATGGCCAGCGTTACGCCGGGCAGGAAGGAGAGTACAGGTATGGACTGCAGGACGTCGAGAAGCGGGATCATGATCTTCTCGTGGATTCTGCTCCTGTTGGCCGTATATCCGTACCAGATTGAAAACAGCAGTGACAAAATATATGCGAAAGACATCCTGATAAGAGAATTCGCCGAATACAACGGGATATATTTCGAATCAAGACTGATCTCTACCGAGGGCTGCATTTCATAACGCCAGCCGGACGCCACATACACAATGAGGGAAAGGACGCTCATAATGAAGAAGAGGATTAAGGCATCAATCAGCTTGAATCCGATTGGCACGGATGGTATGGAGGCAGGTATTTTGAACATTGGATGCTATAGCGATTGGACAAGCTTACCCGAATAGGTTCCTGGCTTCCGGTATAAACGTTCTCGGTTCAGGCAACGCGCTCTGTTGTAATGTGCCGCGGTGGCGAGGTCGTACGAGTCCGTCCGAAATCACAAAGGACTCATGGCACACCTTATCAGGGAGTAGCGTATTCGGCAACGAGTAATTGGTTCCGGAGATGCTGTGCCGTTTTTCCGCTTGACAGCAGCAATACGGCTCCGATAGCCTAGCCTTGGGTTAGAAGAACGCCGAAACCGGCTACGCGCAGGAAGAGTATAACGCTCCATGCAACGATTACAGGACAGATCCGTGATTCGTCTGCGCTTCACACCTTTGGTGGCAGCGGCCGTCACCCTGTACCTCTTTCTCAACGCCTTCCTGATCCTCTGTCTGACCCATCCGCATATGCAGTACGCGCAACACCAGGCCAAGAGTCCTCTCGTCTCAGTCTGTCTGTGGCTCCATAAAGCTGTTTCACCTCACGCGCCGTCAACGGACGCGCCTCTTCCTGTCGTAGCGGCGATGCTACTCATCCTGCTACCGCTACCTCAACGCGCTTCTCAATTCCAGGTCATCCGGCGTACCGGCCGATCCCCGCCTCGACTCTGTTTCGCGTAACCGCTCTTTAATCGATGGGTTAGCCGTCTCTTAATACTCTAAAGAAGTCATCACACTCACGGGTAGCGTGTAATCACATTTCGCGCTGTCTCACTATCGTCGGTTCACCCGACGCGAGTCACCGGAAATCCGGTCGCTTTGAAGTGAGTTGGTCTTCTCATCGTCACAAGTCCACTGTTAGGAGGAAAGAAAATGATGCGTCAACCGACTGGTTGGCTCGATATCCGCCCATTGGTATTGGGCATGGCCGTGGTGATCGCGTTACCAACCGCCGGTTGGGCGCACGGCGTGGTGGGGAAGCGGTTTTTTCCGGCTACGGTTGTTGTGGAAGATCCGTTCGTTGCCGACGAGGCCGGCGTTGTGATCGGCCATCGCAGAGAACCCGAGGCGCTGTCTACGGAGTTTGAGGCGGAGATTTCAAAGCGGCTGAGCCGGGACGTGGCGATCACGCTAGGCGGATCATATCAGATCACGAGGCCGCGCGGCGAAGAAGAGGAATCCACAGGCGCGACCTCCGGGTTTCAGAATCCGGATTTTGGTCTGCGTTATCAGTTCATTCGAAATGCGCTGCACGAGATGGCGGCGACCGCGGCTGTCAGCGTGTCTCCTGGCGGTGTTGGCCAGAGGCGCATCGGTCGGCTCTCCGGAACGACCGTGAGTCCCGCCATTCAAATCGGAAAGGGGTTCGGCGATCTTCCGGACTGGGCCGACTGGCTGAAGCCGATTGCGGTCACCACCTCGGTGGGGACCGACCTGCGTACCAACCGCAATGAGCGGGAGGAAGACGCCCAGCACGCCTTCGCCTGGGGCGCCACCGTAATGTACAGCATCCCGTATCTGCAATCGTTCGTGAAGGACGTGGGGATTCCCTGGCCGCTGAATCGCTTTTTTCCAATCGTAGAGTTTAACGGCGAGCGGGTGCTGACCGGACCTGAGAGAGGGACCAATGCAGCGTTCGCGAATCCTGGCCTGATCTGGGCGGGGAGATATCTTGAGTTCGCCGCCGAAGCGCAAATCCCCTTAAACGATACCTCCGGACGGCATACAGGATTCTTTGTCATGATGCATTTCTTTATCGACGATATCGCCCCGAATATCTTCACCCGGACGCCGTTCCATGGAGTATTGGGTCCGACACAGGCGCGATAAGCGCTTCGCCGCAGCGGCTCCGTCACGATCGCGCAGGCGGTTGTGGCTCACCTTGCTCACGCTCGTCCTGCTGCTTGGGGTGCGCCCAGCCTGGGGCCATTCCTTCCCCGACCATGCCGAGCCGCGGGTCGGGTGGACGGTGGACAAGCCGGTCAAGGTCACCATCTGGTTTGACGTGCCGATCGAGCCGGTCTTCAGCACTATCAAGGTCGTGAATACGAGCGGCCAGCAGGTGGATAAACAGGACGGGCGAGTCGATCCGGCGGACCATACGGTCCTGGAGGTGAGCCTCCCGCCGCTTCCGCCCGGAAAGTATCGGGTGTTCTGGAACGTCATCTCCATCGATACCCACCGCACTGAAGGCGACTATCCGTTCACCGTCGGGGGCAAGCCATGATCGAGTTGCCGCCCCTCCTGCCCATCGTTGTTCGCTACCTGGGGTTTGTCAGCCTCACCATGCTGATCGGCAGCTTTGCCTTTGTGTGCCTGATCCTGCCGCCGGGTCTGTTATCACGCGAGGGGTACCGGATCCTTGAGCGACACCTTCGTCAGGTACAGGCAGGCTCCATCCTAATCACAGCGCTCGCGAGCGGTGCCGATCTGATCCTCCGAACCCTGGCGATGAGCGGCGGAACCGCCACATTGGGCGCCGCCCTTCCTTTAGTCCTCTGGCATACCCACTTCGGGATGGTGTGGAACGTCAGATTCCTCCTGCTCGGGCTGCTGGCCGTGGCCTGGTGGCTCCGGCTCCCGGGGATAACCGCTAGTCCGCTGTTCGCCTGGGCCTCTTTCATGAGCGCCTGCTTCGTAGCCCTCACCACCACCCTCTCGGGCCATGCGGCCGACTGGGGCGATCTGTCAATTCCGGCGATGGTCGACTGGCTCCATCTTCTGGCGGTCTCCATCTGGATCGGAGGACTGTTCACCTTCAGTTTTCTGCTCAAGCGCTCTCTGGCAATGGCAGGTATGGAAGAAATCGCACGTGCGCTCTCGCCAATTGGTAGACTTTTTTCCAGAATCGCGATCGGCTGCGTGGCTGTGTTTCTGCTGACGGGGCTCTACAACAGCCGGTTGCAGGTAGGCGCCCTGTCGTTTGTCGTCGCCTCCGTCTATGGCTGGATTCTGTTGACGAAGCTCGCGCTCGTAGCGCTCGCCTTGACAATCGCAGCGATTAATCGGTTCTACCTTCTTACCCAATTGAGGCCGGGCGCTGCCAGGAGGATCCAATTGGGTTTCCAGGCGAGTCGAGATCTGATCAACAGCCCACAAGCAGCCGGTGAGACCGGAGACGACCGACAGGTTCGATACCGGCTCTCGCAATTCGTCCGGGCGGAGTGGATCGTGGTAATGATCGTGCTGGCCTGTTCGGCCTTGCTCACACAGTTGCCGCCGGCCCGCCATGTCATGCACATCAAACATCTCAAGTCGCATGAGAATAACGGCAGTCATCCTCCGGCGCACGATATGTCGATGAGTATGCCGCCGTTAACGCAAAGGTAGGTGAGTGATGAACAAGTGTTTATTGCGCATTGATGAAGCGGCGATGCTGCTGAGCGTTAGTCGGTGGACTATTTATCGTTGGGTTCAGGAGGGCCGGTTGGAAGCGACGAAGATCGGAAAAGGAAGCCTCCGCATCTTTCAGGCCTCTGTGGCTACACTCATCGAAGAAAACAGAATTGGAGACGTAGCGCCCAGCAAGATCCACCAGGAACAGACGACGCATCGCTAAGCTCGATATGGCCCGACAGCGAACCGTTCGCAACGGATGTAAGCCGTCTTCTTCCTTTGGGTCGATTGTGCAAGGCGCGCGACTTGATATAGACTGGGATCCATAAGACCGCTAACATGAGAGCGTACGGCATTGCGTGTGGGCAAGAACTGGGGAATCTTATAAGGGAGGGGACGATGATGAAACGGTTTGCGGGATTCCTGATGGCCGCGTTGCTGGTGATGGTCCCAATGGTGCAGTCGGCCCTGGCCAACGAAGGGCTACGAGACATGGGTGGAATGAAGGCGCAGCGTGAAGACGGCGATTCAGAACGCCATCGGTATGGACTGTACCTTCACCACCTTATCAGACATTCGAAAGAAATCGGTCTGACAAAAGATCAGGTCGCGCAACTCAAAAAGATCCGACTCGACTTTGAGCGGGTCTGTCTTCGGGCCAAGGCTGAGATCGGTGTAAGCGATCTGGAGCTTGCAGCATTGGCTGACGACGAAAAGGCCGATATGAAGACCATCGAGGCGAAAGTCAAGCAACGCGCAACCGCCGCGGCCGGGCTCCAGGTTGCGGCAATCAAGGCCAGACGGGAGGCCAGGGCGCTTCTCACGGCCGAACAGCGCGACAAGGAGCAGGCGATTCACGAGAAAATGATGGAGCAGATGCGGGAGCAGCAGCGCGGGATGGGTGGAATGGGTGGTGGCATGATGCAGGGTGGCGGACAGATGGGTGGTGGCATGCCGAACGACGGGATGCAGGACGATCAAGGCGACTCTTCGCAGCAAGAGGAGCCGCAGGGCGAGCATCAGAGCCACTAGTTCACCACGACCGTCCGCCGTCCTAAGCTAAAAAAGATGTCGGCAGCCGATCGGGACAATAGACAAATACGGGCGTAGCATGAGAAAGTCCACGCTCTTTTTATTCGCCACGTCAGCGGAAATCGTCGTGCCGGGCCTGCTCCTGGCTCATGCCTCACTGAGCGAGCAGGCCCGGCGCGCGAACCTCCGACAGAATGCCGCAATAGTCAAACGCCTCGGCCTGACCGATCTCGACCATACTGATGGCTGACCCGCACTTGGAGAATCGTTCCATCCGTCTGGCGCAGAGGGTCTTGACCTGTCGATGAGATCCTCAAAAGCAGCCTCAGGCGTATCTCCCTCTACGGCCAATCAAGCTCCGAGCAGACAATAACATACTTGCCGTCAGAAGGCTCAACAGTCGCCGTTAAGGCGGTGGCACGCTCTTTCAGAATGATGGCCATCAGTCGGCTCCCTGATTTAATGAAAACATAGGTTACGGGAACCGACGAGCAGATCGCACAAACTCAGGCGCCGGTGTCCCACAAGTCCTCAGAGCGAGATCCCGTCTCAAGGCATAGGGTGTGGCTGGGCACCAAGGTCTATCTGCAGGAGACGCCACGATGGTAAAAGAAGGGGGCCTTCTTCCCCTCACGGGGATTTCTGAAGCTGAAGCGAGAGCCAGACTGAAGGAGGATGGGTATAACGAGCTCCCCTCCTCGAAGCCACGCAATATCCTCTCCATTGCGTGTGACGTTGTACGCGAACCGATGTTCCTGCTCCTTGTCGCCTGCGGAGCCATCTATCTCACATTGGGCGATCGACAAGAGGCGCTGATGTTGCTGGGATTCGTCCTCTTTATTGCGGGCATCACCCTGTTTCAGGAACAGAAGACAGAACGCGCACTCGAAGCCCTGAGGGACCTGTCCAGCCCCCGTGCGTCGGTCATTCGGGATGGTGAGCAGAAACGTATCGCCGGCCGTGATGTGGTTCGCGGTGACGTTCTGGTCCTGGCAGAAGGCGATCGCGTTCCGGCCGACGCCGCGCTCCTGCAGTGCGTCAGCCTCCTGGTCGATGAGTCCCTGCTGACCGGCGAATCCGTACCGGTGCGCAAAATCGCCAAGGGCAGCGTCTGTGAGATCGGCCGTCCGGGCGGAGATGACCTGCCTTTCGTGTACTCCGGTACATTAGTCGTTCAAGGGCAGGGCATTGCGCAGGCGCTCGCTACCGGGGTCCACACCGAAATCGGTAAGGTCGGCAGGGCCTTACAAAGGGTGAGGCCAGAGAAGACCTCGCTGCAGAGAGAGACCGGACGGCTGGTTCGCAATGGTGCCATCCTCGGTTTATCGCTTTCTACTCTGGTCGTGATCGCCTTTGGCCTCACAAGAGGGAACTGGCTTGACGGACTCTTGGCCGGCGTGACCCTGGCGATGGCCATCTTGCCGAATGAAATCCCCGTAGTCCTCACGATCTTCCTGGCGCTGGGCGCCTGGCGTATTTCACAACATCAGGTCCTCACGCGTCGCGTACCGGCAGTCGAGACTTTGGGGTCAGCCACGGTCTTGTGCGTGGATAAGACAGGAACGCTCACTCTCAATCGGATGTCAGCGGTCAGGTTGTTCGCTAACAGCGAGTGGTGCGATGTTGGGGAGCATCGGCAGGAACCGTTACCTGAAACCTTTCACGAGCTCGTCGAGTTCAGCATCCTGGCCAGCCAGATGGGTTCTCAGGACCCGATGGAAAAGGCGTTAACGCAACTGGGCAATCGCTACTTGTCCAAAACCGAACATCTCCACGGCGATTGGTCGCTCGTACATGAATACCCCCTGTCCAGGGACTTGCTGGCGCTCTCGCACGTCTGGCGATCGCCACAGGGAAACGATCTCGTTATCGCTGCGAAAGGTGCGCCGGAGGCCCTGGCAGATCTTTGTCATTTGGACGAGGAACACGTGGAGGCTTTAGCCGGGTGCGTGCATGCTATGGCCAGCGACGGCCTGCGCGTCCTTGGCGTGGCCAAAGCCGCCTTCAGGCAACCGCCCCTGCCGGGAAAGCAGCATGATTTTGAGTTTGAATTCCTGGGACTGATAGGCTTCGCCGATCCGATCCGACCCGGCGTACCCGGAGCGCTCAAAGAATGTTATACCGCCGGGATACGGGTGGTCATGATCACCGGCGACTATCCGGCTACCGCTCAGAGTATCGCCAGGCACATTGGTTTGACACCGATGGATGAATGTATTACCGGTCCGGCGCTGGTTGCCATGGATGATTCGGAACTTCAACAGCGCATTACAACTGTCAATATCTTTGCCCGGGTGATGCCCGAGCAGAAGCTGCGGCTGGTCGAGGCCCTGAAGGCCAATCATGAAATCGTAGCTATGACCGGCGACGGCGTGAATGACGCGCCGGCATTGAAAGCAGCCCACATCGGCATTGCCATGGGTGAACGAGGCGCCGACGTGGCACGCGAAGCCGCAGCGTTGGTACTGCTTGCAGACGACTTCTCCTCCATCGTACAAGCCGTCAAACTGGGTCGTCGGATCTTCGACAATCTCAAGAAGGCCATGGCCTATCTGCTGGCCATTCACGTCCCAATAGCCGGCATGTCATTAGTCCCGGTACTTTTTAAGTGGCCGCTCGTCCTGTTGCCCGTTCACATCGCCTTCTTACACCTGATCATTGACCCGGCCTGCTCCATCGTGTTTGAAAAAGAGCCGGAAGAAACCGACGTGATGATCCGTCCACCTCGCAAGTCGCACGAATTGTTGTTTAGAGGACATCTATTGGGCGCGAGTCTATTGCAAGGTACAAGTGTACTGCTCGTTCTTCTGGCCGTCTTCAGCGTCGCTCTCTACCGTGGGCAAGGTGAATCGGACGCCCGCGCGCTGACGTTTACTACGCTCATCATCGCAAACCTTGGTCTGATCGCAACAAACCGATCATGGTCTCAGACAATCTGGGGCGCGTTCCGCTCACCAAACGCCGCATTTCGATGGGTCATTGGAGGCGCCTTGGTATTCCTGGCAGCAATACTCTACGTTCCTCTGTTGCGCGACCTCTTCCGTTTCTCCAGGCTCCACCCGATTGATCTGGTGATCTGTTTTGCTGCAGGGATGGTGAGCATCGTTTGGTTCGAGGGACTCAAGATGCTGCGTGGAGGGACAAAATAATGCAGGCACAGGTCACCCCGTTGGATGGCTCCAAGGCAATCGGAATTACCTTCACCGACAAGCCCGTGACCGCCTTTGGCCGGTTGGCACTCTTCGTGGCCTTCGTCGAGCGGATCGGACTCGGTCCCAAGCTCACAGAGGTGCCGCCGTTCGTGCTCACCTCGCCGAATGCCACCCCACCACACCACATCGTCCTCGCCTTCGTCGACGGGGTCTTGGTGGACACCCGCCGCTTCGCGCAACTCGCGGTCCTGCAGGCCGATGTCGCGGCCCTCGATGCGACGCAGAGCGTGTTGCTCGACGTTCGCCGCGCTGATGAGCGAGCAACAGGATACATTCCCGGTTCCGTTCACATCYCGCCCGATGAGATCGATTCCCGTTTGAATCTATCAGGGTTCATTCCCCGCGGCTTGCCGCGAGGTAGTTCATTGAATTGCCGCGCGACCACGAGCTYGTGGTGTATTGCCAAAGCGGCCAGCGTTCCTATTTTGCCTRCCGGATTGTCTCGCAGCACGGGTTCCGGGTGCGCAACCTGACCGGATCCTACCGRACCCGGGCTGTTGCCCATGCGGACGCTGACTGCGCAACGGAGAAATAGTGGTGACTTCTCCTGATCGATCCGGCAGTTGCGTTCCACTTGCCGTTCAGATGGGAACCGCTTGATTGAGTTGGAGATACCGGCAGCGGCTCTATGCGCATCACGACCATATTGCCTGAGGATCATGCGCGCTTCATCTTCGCCATGCAGGAGTTGCCATGACTCGAAATCCTAACACCGAACCCTTCAGTCGTCACCACCGCCGTTACGACGACTGGTTCGAACGCCATCGGGCCGCCTATGTATCCGAACTGCTGGCCGTGCGGGCTTTGCTGCCGCGGGAGGGGCGGGGACTCGAAATCGGCGTGGGAACGGGACGCTTCGCCGGCCCCTTGGGGGTTCAGTTTGGAATTGATCCGGCCGGTGAAACACTGAGCTATGCCCGGGGGCGCGGCGTGACCGTGGCTCGCGCGGTCGCTGAAGCGCTGCCCTTCGCGGATGCGGTCTTCGACTACACGCTCGTGGTGACCACGATCTGCTTCGTTGACGATGCGCGCGCCATGTTACGCGAGATAGCGCGTGTGCTGAAACCCGAACGGAAGGTCGTTATCGGAATGATCGATCGCGAAAGCCCTCATGGACAAGAGTATCTCACCCACCAGGCCGAGAATGTCTTTTACCGCACAGCGACCTTCTACTCGGCTGCCGAGGTCGAGGCTCTCCTTAAGGAGACCGGCTTTAGCCGCCTCGTCTGGGTGCAGACTTTGTCCGCACCGCTTTCCGAGATCCGCGAGATCGAGCCAGTCCGCCCCGGCACCGGCCGGGGCACCTTTCTCGTGGTAGGCGCGCACGTTTCGAGAGAAAGATGCGAGCGACGAGGTTAGGGAGGTCAGCCAGCATGTCAAAAGCGTTGTTCTCCGGTTGGCTCTCTGAGCCTCACGTCGTGACGATCCTGTTTACCTGTGTATAAAAGGAAAATCGGAACAGGCAGCGGATGTGACATGTCTTGCCTTCCTACCATCCAAGGGGCAACCTATCTACGTCGCGTAATCCCTTCTTTGGGCGCGTGGGTCATGGGCTGATGTCGCGTCAGCCCACACTCACGACGCTGCTATAACGGCAATCCGGGCGCAACAGGGTATCGAGGTCCCGGTCGAGGTGGATTCTTACCCCGCTCGATTGGAAGGGGGATCGCGATCCCTGAGGGGTACGAGATCGAACGCTACGCCGCGCAGCAGCCGTTTCTCACGGGACAGCTCAGCATGAAGTGGGACGGCGAGTGGCAGATTACCTATGAGGTCTTCCGGGATCTGGGATTGGCCTTTGCCGCGATCCTGATCCCGATCTACATCCTGGTGGTGGCCTGGTTCCAATCGTTCAAGACCCCGCTGGTTATCCTGGCGCCGATTCCGTTAAGTCTCATCGGGATCCTGTCGACTCGCGGGTTGATGGGCGCCTTCTTCACGGCGACCTCGATGATCGGTTTTATCGCCGGGGCGGGGATCGTCGTCAGGAACTCGATTATCCTGGTCGATTTTACCGAACTGCGACGGCAGCAGGGGATGCCGTTAGCAGAGGCTGTCATCGAGGCCGGGGCAGTACGCTTTCGCCTGATGCTGCTCACCGCATCCGCCGTTGTGGTGGGGTCGGCGGTCATCCTCTTCGACCGATCTTTCAGGGGCTGGCGATCTCGCTCATGGCCGGCAAGCTCGCCTCCACGTTCCTCTCCCGCATGGCCGTCCCCATCCTTTATTACCTGAGTGAGCGAGGGGGCACCCCCGAAAGCGGGTCTGGCGGCGGTGCTGGTAGAATATTTTGTTGCAGGAGCAAGCACGCATCTGTAGACACGTGCGTCGGAATCAAGTAAAACCGCTTTTAAACGGGCGTCTTCGCTCAAGCGCCCGATACTCAGGGAGACGGACCGCGACACATGCCGATCTTTAAGCGAACATCCCCAAACACTTGGCCGCTCAGAGCTCTGGCTGCATCAGCGGTCTGTCTCTATCTGCTGATCAATGCGTTCCTCATCCTGTGTCTGGCCCATCCCCATAATACCCACTTCCAAGGTCACGCAGACAGTCATCCCATCTCTGGCTGCGCCTGGGTTCATAAAACCGTTGCCTCTCACGTCCCATCATCAGGGATCATCCTTGCCTTTGTTGGAGTTGCGCTGCTTGTCTTCCTCCAGCAACCCCAATACCGCCCCCAGATCTCTCTCGTCAGGCTCACCGGCCGCTCTCCACCCCTCCTCGCCCTCGCATAAGTCATTCTACTTACACCCTCGATCATCAACGATCGCACAATAATCTCGCGCGAATTAGGACGTCCGGGTCCTTTCTGGGAGCCCACCCGTACCCCCTCCTGCAGGGTCGGGCTGGTGCTTGACGGCAGGGTTGCCCTCTCTCGAAGCGGATGAGCCTCCCTGGGACCGCCGTTCCTTATCCGGCGGTTCCAGGACTCACCGTTGCAGCCAGCAGAATATATTCTGCTGGGAACAAGCGGTCCTTTGGCCGGTTATACCCACAAGGAGATAATGATGGAACAACACGAATACGCACGCAAGCGCAGGCGCCTGATAGCCCTGACAGGGCTGACCGCGCTCCTGGTATGGAGTTCGCTTGCTATGGCCGAGGAGGATAAAACGGAAGATATTACCGCGCTCCAGGAGGTGGTTGTCAGATCTACTACTATCGATAACGTTTTTGTGCCCTTAAATGCCGCGGTTATTGATGGGGCGAAGCGGCAGTCCCTGTCGACAGCCACCAACGATACAGGCAGCCTGCTAAGGGACATCCCCGGCGTCAGTCTGTACGGTAACGGCGGCATATCCAGCCTGCCGGCGATCCATGGCCTGGCCGACGACCGCCTGCGCATTACAATTGACGGAATGGATCTGATCTCCTCCTGCCCCAACCACATGACTCCGCCGCTGTCCTATGTCGACCCATCCAGTGTGGGCAGCCTCAGGGCCTTTGCCGGGATCACGCCGGTCAGCGTGGGCGGCGACAGCATCGGCGGCTCGATTCTGTTGGAGTCCCCGATGCCGCTATTTGCCGCTCCAGGCCGGACCCCCCTGCTCACCGGTCATCTCAGTTCGTTTTATCGCAGCAACAATAAGGCGCGCGGCGGCGATTATTCGGCCACCTTCGCGACCGATATCTTCAGCGCAACCTACAACGGGTCGGTGATCCATGCCGATAACTACACGGCAGGTGGAAACTTTAAGGCAGCCGGGCCGGCTGCCGTTGACAAGCCGGGACATATCCTCGACGGTGATGAAGTCGGCTCCAGTTCGTATAAGGCCGAAAATCATAACCTGGCCTTCGCGCTGAAGCAAGGCAACCATTTGTTCGAAGCGAAGTTTGGTTACCAATATATCCCCGAGCAAGGCTTCCCCAACCAACGCATGGATATCATCAGCAATACGCAGTGGCGTCAGAATCTGCGCTACCTGGGCCAGTTCGTCTGGGGCTCGTTGGAGGCTCGCGCCTATCATGAAACGGTGCGGCACGACATGGATTTCGGCGACGACAAACAATTTCGCTACGGCATCGCGCCGGGAATGCCGATGAACGCCGACAGTAGAAACCTCGGGGGCGCGCTCAACGCCAGCATCGATCTGACCACGCAGCAAACCCTCCGCGTCGGTGGTGAATATCAATATTACCGCCTGCACGACTGGTGGCCGCCGTCCCCCAGGGTCCTGCCGCCAGGCGTCACAACCGGGGGCATGGCGCCGAACACGTTTCTGAACATCAACGACGGCACGCGCGAGCGAAAGGCGATCTTTGCCGAATTGGAGACTCGCCTGCATCCGCAATGGCTGACGCTGCTTGGGGCGCGCTATGAGCGGGTCGGGATGGATACCGGTGATGTGCATGGCTACAACAGCAGGGACCAGTTTGCGGCGGATGTCTTCAATGCCCGCAATCATGAGCGCGACGATAATAACTGGGACCTGACTGCGCTTACCCGTTACACACCTTCGCCAATACTCAGCCTTGAGTTCGGCTACGCTCACAAGACCCGTTCGCCGAATCTGTACGAGCGATACGCCTGGTCGACCAACTCCATGGCCATGGTCATGAATAATTTCAAGGGCGATGGCAACGGCTATGTCGGCAACCTGGACCTGGACACGGAAAAAGCCCACACCATCAGCGGAACCGTCGACTGGCATGCCACGGACCGTACCTGGGGGTTCAAGGTCACGCCGTACTATACTCATGTCACCGACTATGTCGATGCAAGACGCTGCCTGCAGAGCGGGACGGACGTGATCTGCGGGGTCCCGGTCAGTAATGCCGTAACGAATAAGTTCGTCCTCCTCCAATACGTCAACCAGAGGGCCAGACTCTGGGGCGTCGACGTCTCCGGCCACCTTCCGTTGGCGAAGATCGACCACGTCGGGGCATTCACCCTTTCCGGGCTGTTCACCTACACAAACGGTAAGAATCTCTCGACCGGCGACGATCTGTACAACATCATGCCGCTCAACGGGAAGCTCGCGTTGCAACACAGACTCGGCGGCTTTGACAGCAATCTCGAGGTAGTCATGTCGCAAGGGAAGAACAACATCTCCGATGTGCGCAACGAGATCAAGACGTCGGGCTATGTCCTGGCCAATCTGCGAGCCGGCTACAACTGGAAGATGATGCGGCTTGATTTCGGCATCGACAACCTCTTGGACAAGTATTACGCCTTACCGCTCGGCGGCGCCTATACGGGTCAGGGCATGACGATGGGTCTCAACTCCATCCCGTGGGGTACCGCCGTTCCCGGTATGGGACGTTCGTATAACACGAGACTGACCTACAGATTCTAAATCCCGCTCCCTGGCTCATAACAGGGAGCCACGACACTTGCACAACACAAGGAGGAACACATGCAAACAATGAGACCAATCATCCTGGCGGCCTTTCTGACGACGGCATTTATCTGTACGAACGCATGGGCGTTTCCACACGCCAACATCCGGTCCAAGGATACCCTTGATGCATATAGCGGCAGAAATTATCAGGAAGGTTCAAGCGCGGTCTTAAGCATCTCTATAGGTCACGGATGCACCATGTCGGGAGAATCGTACTCCACGCGGATGGTGACTGCGCTTTTTCCCAACGGCCTTGATCCGAATCTGGGCGGGATCACCTATACCAGCGACGGCACGACAAACTATGAAGGCAACGCGCTGTTCGGAATCAAGCCCGTAGTGGATTATGACTGGAAGGAGATTATGCCGATGACGGGCGATGTCCCAACGTACTATAACCATGGCGCCAAGACAACGGACATTCGCGCGGTGCATTGGCGTGGAGGATACATCCCGGATAACTTCGCGGGATATGCGGACGTCAGCGTCACTTTTCCGACATTTCAACCGAATACCTGCTACAACAAGATCATCGTCGATATTCCGGTTGTGCAATACTGTTCGGCGGATTCAGGTCATCAGAAGGATCACATGTGGAAACGGGACAGGATTAAAACGAAGGATCTTCACCGGGCATATGCGTGGATCAAGGAGCCAACCCCCATGTTCCCGGCAGACACTGTTGTTGCCCCGGGCTACGTCGCTTCCGTAACCATTGTCAGAAACCTCACCACCAATCCCCTGCCGGCATCATGCGGAGGAACAGGACAGACACTTGAGATCTATCCGTCAGCGGCAGATATCGATGCGTATTTGCCTCCCTCTGACGGCAAAATGAAGTCATCCGGCGGCGGCGGTAGTGGCGGCGGCGAACACATGCATTAAGACAGGTCCCCCAGCTCCGCCATTGCAGCTCATGAGAGGATCTCTGCCTTAGATGCCGGGCCTGTTCGCACACCTTGACACTTGAAAAATCTCCGTGGTACAGTCGCTGGGTTACGGCACCGGATGGTGTCAGGTGCCTCGAGGGACAAATCGGCGTGTCGCGTGCGGGAAGCGGGCGACCCATCACGAGGAGGAAGGGCGGATGAGGCGAAAGCTGGCAGCGGCAGTACTGGCTCTGGGAATGACGATCTTCTCGGGCAGCGGCATTTCCTGGGCGATGAAATCGCATATGATTGAAGCAACCGAGCACACCCAGGCAGCCGTCGGATACGGTAAGGCAGGACATGCTGATGTGCTGGTTCAGCACGCGACGGCGGCCCTGATGCATGCCGAGGCCGCTCAGAAGGAGAAGCCTGAAGCGCATAAGGCAGCGGCCATCAAGGGATTGAAGGAAGCCATCGAGCACGGCAAAGCGGGGCATGCCGATGTCGCCACCAAGGCCGCTGATGGGGCGCTGACGCATCTCAATGCCGTGAAGTAAAGGCGTCGCTCGCAGTTATTGAGAACGATGTATAGCGGACAGAATTACAGGCAAACAGCTCGCGTGCCTTGACACTCGAAAAATCTCCGTGGTAGAGTTGCTCCATTCGCGCAATCAGATCGCAACAAGAGCATCGAGGGGAAACGGACAACCTACAGGAGGAGGAAGAAGATGAAGCGGAAGCTTGTAGCACCGATCCTGGTTCTTGGGATGATCGCCTTCGGCGGCACGGGCGTATTCTTGGCTGAAAAGAGCGCACTAGCTCAGGTGAGCAGCCCCGCCTTTACGAAGGGGAGCCATCTGACCCAGGCGATCCAGCACCTCGAGGCCGCCCTCAAGGAGAAGGGCAAACCGAAGTATGAAGCGAGCTTGGACGTACACCTGACGGAGGCCAGGCAGCACGCCGAGGCTTCAAAGAAAGAGAAGGCCAATCCCCATCTGGACGGAGCCCTCAAGGAAATAGACGCAGCAATTGTCGACGTTGAAGCGAAGCATGCCGATGCGGCTGTCAAAAAAATTGAAGCGGCGCTCACGCACCTGAAGGCCGTAAAGTAAGGACGCCGCCCTCCTCAATCGAGGGCAATCAAATGGGCAGGAAGATCTCCTTCCTGCCCATCGCTTTTTGCACCGCTATCCGCGCAGATCACGCGCCGGTGGGATCCGGATCATAATGCAGATTCTGCGCCAGCCACCGCTCCACCGCCCGTACGTCCATCCGCTTGCGCCGGGCATAGTCCGCCACCTGGTCCCGTCCGATCTTTCCAACCGCGAAGTAGGCAGCCTGTGGGTGCGCAAAATAAAGGCCGCTTACGGAACTTGGCGGGACCATCATACACGTATCCGTCAGACAGATATCGGTATTGCGTTCTACTTGCAGCAGATCGAAGAGCGGCCGTTTCTCCGAGTGATCCGGACAGGCCGGATAGCCTGGAGCGGGACGGATTCCGCGATACCGCTCCCTGATCAGATCCTCATTGGTCAGTTGTTCGCCGGCCCCGTATCCCCACTCTGCCCGAGCCCGGCGATGCAGGCATTCCGCGAACGCCTCCGCCAAACGATCGGCCAACGCCTTTGCCATGATGGCGGAATAGTCGTCATGGGAGGCTTCATATCGCTTACAGAGGGCGTCAAGACCATGGCCGGTCGTAACGGCAAACGCGCCGAGATAGTCCGGACGTCCGGTTGATCTGGGCGCAACAAAATCAGCCAGCGCCAGATTGCATTGCCCTTCACCTTTGTCAAGTTGCTGGCGGAGCGTATGAAGGGTTGTCAATATCTGCGACCTGGAGTCGTCCGTATAGAGCTCGATATCGTCGTCTATGCTGTTGGCCGGGAAGAATCCATAGACCGCCCTGGCAATAAGCCAGCGTTGCTTCACGATCTGCTCCAGCAGATGCCGGCCGTCGTCCAACAGCTCCTTGGCCTTTGGATTCTGCAAGATCTCAGGATACCGACCCCGCATCTCCCACGTATGAAAGAACGGCGACCAATCGATATAGGGCACGACCTGGTCGAGCGGAAAGTCGTTCAGTACACGAACGCCGGTGAAAGACGGCCTGGGGATGTCTGCCGCCTCCCAATCGAGAGCGAGTTTGCGGGTCCGCGCCTGGGTCAGCGTCAGCAGCGCCCTCGGCTCGCGTTCCTCGTATGCAATCCTTACCCGCTCCTGGTCCAGTCGGTTATCTTCAACAAACGCCTGCCGACGTTCCTGGCTGGAGAGGTTCCCGACAACGACCACCGCCCGCGACGCATCGGCAACGTGAACGACCGGCCGGTCATAGAGCGGGGCGATTTTTACGGCCGTGTGGGTTCGACTGGTGGTCGCGCCGCCGATCAGGAGCGGGATCTGTAGCCCTTCCCGTTTCATCTCCCGCGCGACATGCATCATTTCGTTCAGCGACGGCGTGATCAGGCCGCTCAGACCGATCATATCCACCTGCCGGTCCTGCGCGGTCTTGAGGATCGTGTCGCACGGCGCCATGACCCCAAGATCGATCACCTCATAGTCGTTGCAGCCAAGCACAACCCCGACGATGTTCTTGCCGATATCATGCACATCCCCCTTCACAGTCGCCAGCAGGACCTTCCGTTGCACGCGCTGACGATCGGATGCCAGACGTTCAACCTCTATAAATGGAAGCAGATACGCTACCGCCTTTTTCATGACGCGTGCGGTTTTGACCACCTGCGGCAGGAACATCTTTCCGGAGCCGAACAGCTCGCCGACAAGGTTCATGCCGGACATCAACGGGCCCTCAATGACGGCAAGCGGTCTGCCATACTTCTGGCGCGCTTCCTCCACATCCGCGTCGATATAGTTCACAATCCCCTTCACCAGCGCGTGCGTGAGCCGCTCCTCAACCGTTCCCTGTCGCCAGACGTCATCTTTTACGACGACTCGGCCCTCAGTTTTAATGGTCTTCGCGTATTCTACCAGCCGGTCGGTCGCATCGGAACAGCGGTTTAACAGCACATCCTCAACCAACTCGAGCAACTCTTTGGGGATCTCCTCGTAGACCGTGAGTTGCCCGGCGTTCACGATCCCCATATCCAGACCGGCCCGGATGGCATGGTACAAAAACGCCGAGTGCATCGCCTCACGAACCGGATTGTTTCCCCGAAATGAGAACGACACGTTACTGACGCCGCCACTGACCTTACAGTGCGGCAGGTTGGCTTTGATCCATCGGGTCGCCTCAATAAAATCGATCGCATAGCGGTTGTGCTCCTCGATTCCGGTCCCGACTGTCAGAATATTCGGATCGAAGATGATGTCCTGCGGCGGCAACCCGACCGTCCCGGTCAGGATCCGGTAGGCGCGGGCGCAGATCTCGATCTTACGCTCCAGCGTATCGGCCTGCCCATACTCATCGAATGCCATCACGACGATCGCAGCCCCGTACCGTTTGATGAGCGCGGCGCGACGAATGAACGTCTCCTCGCCCTCTTTGAGGCTGATTGAGTTGACCACCGGCTTCCCTTGTACGCACTTCAGCCCCGCCTCGATCACCGACCAGTCGGAGCTGTCGATCATGATGGGTACCCGCGCAATGTCGGGCTCGCACCCAACCAGGTTTAGAAACTTCACCATCGCCGCCTTCGCGTCGAGCATCCCCTCATCCATATTGACATCGATGATCTGGGCGCCGCCCTCAACCTGCTGCCGCGCGATGGAGACGGCGGCTTCGTAGTCGTCGCTTCGAATAAGCGTGGCGAACGCCGCTGAGCCGGCGATATTGGTCCGCTCCCCGACATTGACGAAACCGACCTCGGGACAGATCGTCAATGCCTCCAATCCGCTTAATCGGGTGTGCGGCGGGCGGTGAAGAGGAACGCGCGGTTGATGCTCCCGCACGGCTTTCGCAATCGCCGCAATATGGGCCGGGGTACTGCCGCAGCAGCCGCCGACGATGTTCAGCCAGCCGTTCTTCGCAAAGTCGCTCAGATCGGCGGCCATCATTGCGGGTGTTTCATCGAAGCCCCCGAACGCATTGGGCAGGCCGGCGTTGGGATAGCAACTGAGGAATACCGGAACCATTTGCGCCAGTTCTTCGATATGCGAGCGCATCTGCCTGGCGCCGAACGCGCAGTTAATTCCGACGCTCAACAAGGGCATATGGGCAACGGAATTCCAGAAGGCTTCAACGGTTTGTCCGGACAGCGTGCGCCCGCTCTTATCCGCAATCGTCACGGAGACCATGATCGGAACGCGCCGCCCGATCTTTTCGAAATATTGATCGACGGCAAACAACGCAGCCTTACAGTTCAGCGTATCGAAGACCGTCTCGATCAACAGCAGATCGACGCCACCGTCCAGCAGCCCACGGACCTGCTCGGTATAAGCCGCGACCAACTGATCGAAGGTGACGGCGCGGCCGGCCGGGTTGTGGATATCGGACGGCATCGACGCCGTGCGATTCGTCGGACCGATCGACCCGGCCACGAAGCGCTGACGACTCAGATCATCCGCCATGACGCCGTCAGCGGCCTTGCGCGCGGCTCGTGCGCCGGCGAGGTTGAGGTCGTAGGCCAATGATTCCAACCCGTAATCGGCCATCGAAATCGACGTAGAGTTAAACGTGTTGGTCTCGATGATATCGGCCCCGGCCTCCAGATACTGGCGATGAATCGCCTCGATGATGGCCGGCTGCGTCATGGCCAGCAGGTCGTTACACCCCTTCAGGTCGCGCGGATGGCCGGCAAACGCCTGCCCCCGGAAGTCGGCTTCGGTGAGGCTGTGCGTTTGAATCATCGTACCCATCGCGCCGTCAAGGATGACGATACGCTGCCGCAACAACTGTTCAAGCTCTATGAATCGATCCGATTCGTCAGTCATCCGAATCCCATACCTGACTTCCATCCATCCCGCTCATAAGGGCCACGTGCGTCTCTGCAATTCGCTATGCTCACTATACTGGATGCTGGGGCGCTTCGCAAGGTAAGTCCCTTGGCGCTCAGCGGGCAGTAAGTCCGGCTATGAAAACAGAATAACGCCCGATGAACTATAGCGCCGACGCTGACGCTCAACCGCCGAGCGCCTGCGGATCGCGCATGCCCTGCCGATGAATCCAGTCAGATCAATCTGTTTTTCCTATTTGCCTTATCGAACACAGTCGATTAGTGTTTACTGCCATCGAGGCGCGTGAATCGATCCTCACAACAGCGCCGGACCCTTTACCCGTTGGTGCTACCAATATCCTGGAGGAGCTGCCATGAACATGACCCGGTTCGCCTGCGCGTGTGTTGCCGTTGCCCTCTTGAGCCTCTACACCTCGGCGTGGGCCGACAAGCTCACGGATCTCGAGCAGGCCTTTGAGGCGCAACAGCAGTCGCTGCAGCAGTTGCAGCAAGAGATGCGTCGGCTCCGGCAGGAGCGGTCCACGCAGCAGGACGAGATGAGCCGGCGCGTGATGGAGGTGGAGAAGAAGGCCGCGGACGCGGCGGCATCGTCGCTGCTCACCGGGTATGATCCCGTGCCCGGGAAGGGATTTGTTTTCAAGTCAGCCGATGGGCGGTTCGAACTCGGGATGCGGGGTTACCTGCAGAATTGGTTCATCGTTGAAGGCGCGCGGAAGGAAGAGGACTTCCCCGGGGTCGTTGATGGGCAGGAGGTGACAAAAGCGGGGCTGGCACGGCACGACCCGAGTACCTTTCGCATGCGCCGCACCAGGATCGTGATAAGCGGCCGGGTCTTCAACGATGTGGGGTTCTACATCGAGCCGGAGCTCACGGCCGGTCCCATCGGGACGCGGCTCGAAGAAGGCTGGGCCAGCTACACGTACGCCCCCTGGGCCAAGGTGACCGTCGGACAGTATAAACCGCGGTTCGGTCTGGAGATGCTCACCTCCTCTCGAGCCCTGGACTTCGCCGAGCGGGCGGTGATCTCCAGGGCGCTGTCCCCGGATTATCAGACGGGGGCCACCATCGAGGGGAACCTGACGCTGGCCGGCATACCGGTCTACTATGGGGTGGGGCTCTATAACGGGTGCGGCCGGGTCGATCAGTGCCCCGGCAGCATCGACAACGATGGCGATAAGGAGGTCACCGGTCGCGTGACGTTTTCACCGCCGATGCCGTTCGGGACGCTTACCATCGGATTCAATGCCGATCACCGCACCTTCAGGGTCGTGAACGGGAAGGGGGCCACCGATGCGAACGGCGTGACGACAGCCATCAGCGGGACCGCATTTCACCGCTTCAACCCGATCGGCGCGACCGGCGTCAAGCTGGCCGGCAACGGCGAAGGCGGGACCCAGAACGGCTTCCGGATCAACGGCAACCGCGTCACCGGCGGCGGCGATCTCGTGTTTGCCCTCTATCCGTTCATCCTCAAAGGGGAGTACGCCTACGCCTCTCAGGAGCGTGATGGATTGGGCGCCGGCGGCGCCAACCTCGATAATCTCATCATGCAGGGTGGATATGGGTCGATCGGGTACTGGGTCTTCGGCAACAAGTTGAGGGGTCTGCTGGCCAACGGCCGCTATGAGCACCTGCGCGTCGACGACACCACCGGTCACTTCACCGCGCCCGCTACGGCCGGCAACGAGCGGCCGATGGAGCTGCGCTCCGGCACCCTCGGCGTGACCTGGCATGTCAATCCCAACGTCTCACTGCGAGGCAACTACATTCTCACCGACCTCCGGCCAGGCCGGAATGCCGTCGGGATGAGCAACAGCACACACGGCGAGATCGCTCATCAGGGGATTACTGAACTGCTGATCCAGTTCT
>PQAQ01000262.1 GCA_003105305.1 Candidatus Methylomirabilota bacterium | reverse complement strand
AGGTCCCCAGCCAGATCAGGTGGCTGGCGATTCGCTGCAACTCCCCAAGGATGACCCGCATGTACTCGGCTCGCTCCGGCACGGCAACCCCCAGGTGCCGCTCCACCGTCAACACGAAACCCCAATTGTTATACATCGATGCGAGGTAGTCCAGTCGATCGGTGTACGGAATGATCTGCGTAAAGATGCGGTTCTCGCCGATCTTCTCATGGCAGCGGTGCAGGTAGCCGATGTACGGGATGATCTCGGTCACCACCTCGCCATCCAGCTTCAACAGAAGGCGAAGCACGCCGTGCGTACTGGGGTGCTGCGGCCCCATATTGACGTACATCTCCTCCATCGTCTCGCGGGTGCGCTCAACGATCTCTGTTTCGTGCGGACTCATCGACCTGCCTCAACGACACGCATCATTATACGGGCTCATACGGAACCAGCCGTTCATCCTGATAATCTTTGCGCAATGGATACCCGACCCAGTCCTCAGAGAGCAGGATCCGCCGTAGGTCAGGATGACCATCGAAGCGGATCCCCATCATGTCAAAGGCCTCCCGTTCGTGCCAGTCTGCCGTGCCCCACAGCGACGCCACGCTCCGGATAATCGGATTGTCGCGCGGAACCCGCGCCCTCACCAAGGCCTTCGTCGGCAGCGACAGCGAGGAAAGATGATAAACCACCTCGAGTTCGCCGGTCGCAATTCTATCGACAGCGCTCAGGCAGTTCAGATACTCGAACCCCATCCCCTGGAGCGCGGCGAGGATCTCGTAGCCCTTCTCCGGGTGGACCTCGATCCGAGACTCCATCCCCTTCACCTCCGCCGACTTGACGGCGTCGCCGAACCGCAACTTGATCCCTTCAATGACCTCGTCCGGCGTCATCAGACCCACTCCAGGGCGCCCTTGCGCCAGGCATAGGCGAACCCGATCAGCAGAATAGCGATAAAGAGCATCATCTCGACAAAGGCAAACATCCCCAGCTTCCTGAAGACGACCGCCCACGGCAACAGATAGATGGTGTCGACCGCGAAGACAACGTAGACCAGGGCATACAGGTAGTATCGGACATGGACGCGGATCCAGGAGGCGCCGACCGGGTCTTCGCCACACTCGTACGTGGTGAACTTTTCCGGCTCCGGGTTGGAAGGACGCAGCAGCCGGGAAACGATGTCGACGTTCACCACCACAAACAGCAGACCAACGATCAGAAAAATGCCTACAATTGCATAATCCGCCGCCATCTCACCACCTACATTCGAAGTGCGCGTCCGACGTGGACGAGGCATGCCTTCCGGCCTGACCTCGCAAAGGGGACCGCCGGGTCCATGGATCTATCCCGGCGACAAAAAAAATGCCCCGCGCAGGGCATTCGAAGAGTGTGCCGGCTGTTCGCTACAGAGCCTTCCGGGATTTCAGAACACGACCTCGTGAAATTTATCGCAAAATAGCACAACCCCTCATACCCTGTCAAGGAGAAAAGGCAGATGTTACCGCTTCGCACCAGCGGGCTTCTGCGGTCTCTGCGTTGCCCCGCCCGTGGGCTTCTGTGGTGCCGGCGCTGCCACATCGGCTGGCTTCTGTGGCGCCTGCGTATTGGAAAAGCCTCTCACAAAGGCCACCAGTTCCTTCAACTGAGGTTCGGTCATCTCTGCCCCATACGCAGGCATTCCCGTCTTACCGCCCGCCTTCAGCAACTGCAAGAGGGCTTCATCGGACTGTGTTTGCATATACGCCACATCAGTGAGATTCGGTACCTTCATCCAAAACATCACCTTTGTCCGCCACCCATCGCCTTTGCCGCCTGCGCCGTGGCACGCGACGCATCTTCCCTCCCAGACAGCCCGAGCGCTTGCCGGCGTACTTTCATTCCCCGCACTGAACGCGGGCGACACCCCCACAACAAGTAACATCAGAACAGCCAACAACCACTGGAAACGGAGTCGGAACAGAACATTGGTACGCAACTCGCGAGCCCTCCTTAGGTTTGTGTGCGTGACTAGTGAACGGTCAGTGCTTAGTGATAGCGCAGCGCAGCAAAGGCATCCCGCGCCGCCAGCAGGGTCGTCTCAATATCGGCAACCGCGTGCGCATCGGACAGAAAGGCCGCCTCAAACTGCGAAGGCGGAAGATAGACCCCCCGCTCAAGCATGGCCCAGAAGAACGCGGCATAGCGATCGGGATCCGCCCTCCGGGCCGTCTGATAGTCGACAACAGGCTGCTCGGAGAAGAAGGCGGTACACATCGAGCCGACCCGCTGGCACTGCATCGCAACGCCCTCCCTGGCCGCCAGCTCTCGTAATCCGGTCTCCAACTGCGTTCCCTTCGCCTCAAGCCGCTCGTACAATCCCGGCTCGTCGAGAAGGCGAAGCGTCTCGATGCCGGCCCTCATCGCCAGAGGGTTGCCGGAGAGCGTCCCGGCCTGATAGACCCCGCCCAAGGGCGCAACCTGCTCCATCACCCTGCGCGGACCGCCGTACGCGCCGACCGGCAGGCCGCCCCCGATGATCTTGCCGAGACAGGTCAGATCCGGTTGAATCCCGTAGAGCGCCTGGGCGCCGCCTTTACTCAGCCGAAATCCGGTCATCACCTCGTCGAAGATCAGCAATGCGCCGTGGGCGGCCGTAATCTCCCGCAACGCCGCGAGGAACCCTGGCTTCGGCGGCACAACCCCCATATTGCCGACCACCGGCTCCACGATCACGCAGGCGATCTCCTTACCCGCCGATTCGAAGGCCGACCGGACGGCATCAACGTTATTGTACGGGAGCGTCATCGTCAACCGGGCAAGGTCAGACGGTACACCGAGACTGTCCGGCACGCCGAAGGTCATAGCGCCGGAGCCGGCCTTCACCAACAGGCTGTCGGCGTGCCCGTGGTAGCAGCCTTCAAACTTGACGATCCGATCGCGCCTCGTGGCGCCGCGGGCGAGCCGGATGGCGCTCATGGTTGCCTCGGTCCCGGAATTGACGAACCGGATCAACTCGATCGACGGGATCGCCTCGGCCACCATCCGAGCGAGCATCGTCTCCCAGGCGGTCGGCGCGCCGTAGCTGACTCCCTGCGCCGCCGCGTCCTGGATCGCCTTCACAACGGCAGGATGGGCATGACCGACGATCATCGGACCCCACGAGCCGATATAGTCGATGTAGTTCCGCTCGTCGACGTCGTACAGGCGGCAGCCCTGGGCTCGCTCGATCATTACCGGGTTTCCGCCCACAGCGCGAAATGCCCGCACGGGGCTGTTCACGCCGCCCGGAAGCAGCCGCGTCGCCTCTTCAAAAAGGCGTTTCGAGTGAGGGCCTGTCCGCGGAGAGCGCAACAATGAATCGGTCACGGTCGATGCTCCAAGAGGCGTACCGCCTCCTTGGCGGCATAGGTCAGGATCAGGTCGGCGCCGGCCCGCTTGATCGACGTCAGCGTTTCCATGAGAACCCGCTCTTCATCGATCCACCCCATGCGTCCGGCCGCCTTCAACATGGCATATTCGCCGCTGACATGATAGGCCGCGACCGGTCCGCCAAACTCCTGCTTTACTCGCCAGATGATATCCAGGTATGGAAGGGCCGGCTTCACCATCACGATATCTGCGCCCTCCTCCAGGTCGAGCCCCACCTCTCGCACCGCCTCGTCGCTGTTCGCCGGATCCATCTGGTAGGTGCGGCGATCACCGAATTGAGGCGCTGAGGCGGCCGCATCGCGGAACGGGCCATAGAAGGCGCTGGCATACTTCGCTGAGTAGGCCATAATCGGCGTATCCTCGAAACCCTCCTCATCCAGCGTCTCGCGGATGGCCGATACCCGGCCATCCATCATGTCCGAGGGCGCAACGATATCGACGCCGGCCTCGGCATGAGACAGCGCCGTCCTGGCCAGCAGTTCGAGCGTGGGATCGTTTTTCACCTGACCCCGCTCCACAACACCGCAATGGCCGTGGCTGGTGTATTCGCATAAGCAGACATCGGTGATCACCAACAGGTCCGACACCGTATCCTTGATCGCCCGCACCGCCTGCTGGATAATCCCATCCTCCGCATAGGCCTCGGAGCCCGCGGCATCCTTAGCCGCAGGAATGCCAAACAGGATGATCCCTGGAATCCCCATCGCCGCGGTCTCTTTCGCCTCTTTCGCCAGCTCATCCACCGACAGATGGAAACAGCCGGGCATCGAGGCAATCTCCTGACGTACGCCACGACCATGGACGACGAACAGCGGCTGAATCAGATCGTCACGGTGCAGGTGCGTTTCCCGCACCAACCGGCGCAGGGTGTCGTTCTGGCGCAGGCGCCGCGGCCGAAATACCGGGTAGTACATCACTCCTCCTCGATAGGGCCGTTCTTACGCGGTAGCCCCTTTCTCATGCCGGTCATTCTACCCGCGCCTTCTATCACGGTCAACTGTCTTTAGCGACGCAGATACTTGGCGCCTCGTTCAGGTGGCGGCGGGGCGCCGGCGGTCAACAATTCAAAAAAGAACTCGACGCTGTTCTCGTGGCCGGTACGGCCGACGTTGAAACGGTTCGTTCGATCGACGAAGTGCAGCCCCACCATCCAGCAACAGGTGGCATAGGTCAGGACGGCATTGTTTTCCAGGCTGACATTCTGACGCGGATCATACCGCCCATAGTAGTTGATGGCGACATTCTTAATGGGTGTCAGCAGCAGCCGGCCGACGATACCGGAGGTCTCTCGATCGACAAACGGACCGGAGGTCTGCCCGGCCGTATCGCCGCCGCGGATGAAGGAGTGGGCCAACTCTATCCGCCCATATTCCTGATAGGTATATCGCACGCCGGCCTCGACTCCATCGACTCGATTTCTTTCAGTATTGATGGCGGCAACCCCATACACGCCCAGATTCTGCAAAGGGGACGCGCGGAGATCGGCGACCAGATTAGAAAACCGACGCTCCCGCACTCGCGAAAAGCCCGTACTGCTGGACGATTGTCTGGTCTCTTCACGCACGGCCTGGTCGATCCGTTCCGGTGTTAGTGCATTCAAAAAGAGATCGGAAAAGGACCGCGTCTGAGGATGTAGGTTGACGCTCTGGCTCACCGAGAAGGAGAAGATTTCATGGGTGCGGATCGCGCCATCAGCATCCTTCAGTTTGGCCAACACGCGGTTCATCACAGAGTAGGTGATCCGGTTCTGCGGGCTGATGTAATCGATCGGATCGAACTGCGGGAACCTCCGCTGGTTTGTAGGATTGATGTACCAGTAGCTGAGGCGGGGTTCGAACAGATGAACCAGCCGATCCACCCGCCCGCTCGACATCTTAAAGCTGCGGAAGAATCTGGCGGTCAGCTCGTTTCGACCCTCAAACAGCTCGCGGCTTGCGCCGCCCCCGTCCCCGCTCAGACGCTTCGTGTACGCGGTCTCGCGAAAGCCGACCGACGGCGTCATTGTGGCCCAGGCGACCGGTTGCCACGGCAGAAACAGTTTCGGAAACATATCGGCCCGCCCGCTATCCGGCGTCTCTTTCCGCTCCAGGTAGGTCCCGGACAGTTGCCCCTCCATAAAGACCGGCAAGCCGAATAGCCGTTGCGGCGAGACGAAGAAGTTCGCTTCAGGAACACGGCTGAGACGGCTGTCGTTGGTGCCGGGATTCAGGGTGTGGCTGTCATCGGCCCGAAGCTCGAGGCCGTACCGCTGCCACATCTGCGTGAGGAATACGCGCGAGTTGGTAAAGCTCGAAGTCCTCATCTCAGGCGGGGAGTCGGGGAACGCGCGGCGATATACCCGGTCGCTCACGTAGTTGATGTCGGCCTTGAGATTCAGGTCCGGGGAAAACTGCTGATCGTGACGGGCGGTGACGGTCGCTCGCCAGTCGTCCCGCCCCTCACTGTTCCGATCGTTCATGACCCGACCGTCGACGAAGCCGCTCGCCTCCGGCCCTAACACGTACCGATAGGTAGCCTGAGCCTCGGGACCCCGCTTACTCCTGTAGGTGCCGGTCAGCGTGAGATCTTGGGACTCATCGATAGCCCAGAAGAACGGCTGCTTGAACGTAAATCCCGATCGCCCACCGACACCGATGCTGGGAATCAGTAAGCCGGTGCGCCGAGGACCCACCGGGTAGAGAAGATAAGGGGTATACATGGACGGGATGCCTCGAACCCAGAAGGATGCCGACTTCGCTTCGAGATATTCGTCCTGTTCGAGGGACGCCTCTTTCGCACGAATCTCCCAATCGACGGCGCCGGATTCCGGTTGACAGACGCGACAGGTGGTGAAGTTACCATCCACCAACCGATACCGTCGATCCCCCTCCTTATGGATCTCGGCGGCTTGAAAGGTCGTCGCCGGAGGAATTGCGCCTCTGCCCTGATACATGACACCCGTATTGGCCCGATAGTGATATTCAAATCGATCGCCGTCCAGTCGGCTCGCGCCATCGATGAGTTGAACTCGTCCTCTGGCCCGAAGCACCTCATGGATCTCATCTACTTCGACCTCATCGGCATTGAGGATACGATTCTCCATCTGAATGCGGACGTTGCCTCTTGCGATGGCAAGCTTCTCGCGTTCGCGCCGCTCGATCTCATTCGCCTCGATCCGAACGGTCGATTGAAGGCTATTGATCGCATCAACGAGGCCCCGTGACCCCGTATCCTGCGCCAACACTGCCGGCGTGAACCACGGCGAGGCAAGGCACAAGAGCACCAACAGCACTGGCAAGAGGCAGCGTGGCATCGACAAAGACCTCGTGAGGGCGCCGAACAAGCGTTGTGGGGGCAGGGGCTTGCCCCCGTCTCGAACGGGCGCGGCCTGTCTGCGTGCGGTCGCGCACTGGCAGGTGGCGGCGCGCCTGTCGAATCAATATCAATGCAAAGTGCCTTTGCCTTATATCAGAGAGCCCCGCCTGAGGCAAGAGGTTTCGCTTTGTGGTTCGGTTCGTGAAAATCGCGGGGGACACAGGTAGTTGTGATGCCGGGGGAACGGTCCAATAATGGCGCACCAAGACGGCGCTACTTGCCTACTTCCAGAGAGTGATACACGTCGCCGGCCTCGATGATCTTCTGATCTTCATACGGGGCCGCGATGCGTCGATACAACTCAAGCTTGGCGCATTCGATCGCGCCGATCACTTCGTTGAGATGGGTGTACCGGATCGCTCCTTTTCGGATCAAATACTCATCGACAAGCTTTGTGATCGCGTAGTTGAGCTCGCCGGGCGTCTCCGGCTGGCCGCCGTTGTTGACGCGCTCCCTGGCTTTCGTATCGATGTACGGCATCCGAGTGACCTCCGGTTTGCAGCGTGAGAACAATGTTTTTCTCGGGGCGCTCTATCCGTGGCCTCCTGGCCTTCTTCATCTTCATCAATGAGGCCAAGGCGCATTTCGCTTAGGACGGTTGTGAACACAAGGCCCACTTGGTCGCCGAAGCGGAGAGCTTCGGGTCAAGGCCGATCCGCCCAGCAAAGGCCGCGAGCGCGCAGAAGGAAGCGCTCGGCTGGACGCAGTGTCAGACGCCGTTTTCAGGGGTCTGTTTGTTGCGCCGCGGCGGAAAACACCACCACGCTGCGACCACCAGCAATCCGAACACTGTGTATGCCAGCGTAAAGACCCAGACGGGCGCCTCATAGAAGAGGATGCGTTGTACCCAGTGTTCGATGAAGCCGCTCGCGTAGGGGGACGATCCGGCCCGCATCCGCAGCCATGATTCCAGTGTCGTGAGCGGGCAGAGGTACCCCCGCCAAGCCTGTACCACGACGATGGCGATTGCCGCCACGTGGGCCAGCCGAAACCAGAGCCGATTGACCCACGGCCAACGCATCAGATTGCCTGCAACGATGAGCGCCAGCCCTCCGATGACGAAGACGACGACGCCGAAGTGCAGGAGAAGTACCGCATCCGCAAGAAGCCGGTAAAGCCATGCTGCGATCATGACGGCGCCGAACGTGTGAGGTCAGCGGCGGCTGGGCGAAGCCGCGTCCGCTGCAAACGTTTGTTGCCTATCTCCCAGGCCGGTCATCATTCATGCCCGGCAATCCGAAGATGCTTGTCAGGACAGAATCTCGCTCATGCCGCGCCACGGTCTGTGTCTTTACCCGACCTCTTTCAATAATCTTCAGACTGTCGCCGCAGAGGATTGATCGCCCATCAGGGGTGTGGAGCACGACGAGTAGCCTCTGAACGAAGACAGCGTCCGGGTGGGTGGAGTTAAGGTAATTGGCGGGCGCGAAATCAATCCATTCTTGAGGCGATAGGTCGAAGGCATATTGGTTGACCTATTCCCCATCAACCAGTGCTTGCAGGAGGTGCCCCGCGTCTCCTTCTTTCTTGAGGACAAAGATATCCTCGTCCTGCCTGATTTCGACCTGATCCGCGTCAAGCCGCATAGGCGCCCGGATCCCGTAGCTTCCGAACCCGAGATCGCACAACCACTTCTCTCCGTCGATGGATGCCACAATGGCCATGTGAGTCTTGGGCCGTTTCACAGGGCACAGCATTGGGCGCGCAGCCACAAACTGGTAATTGATCCCCAAGGCCTCAAGCGCCATCGCAAATAACCCGTTTACCTCATAGCAGTATCCCCCTCGCCTGCGGCCGACTATTTTTTCCACGATTGCTTCCGGAACCAAGGACACGATCTTGCCGGCCTGAACGTCGAGATTTTCGAATGGCACAGTGAACAACTGCCGCCTCATGAGTTCACTGACTGTGCCGATGTCGGCGGATGGCGCCCCTTGATAACCGATTCTCGCGAAGTAGGCGCTCAGTGAGAAATTATCTGCTTTCATGCTCTCGTCTCATGCGCGATCAGAACATCCCGGGCATGTTCCGTCAACACGTAGTCCACGTCCGCATCACCCGGGAAGCTTCATCACCTTCAGGCTCTCGATGCCCCGGTCGTCCACGATCTTGACCGCGATGCGCTTGTGCGCGCCCGGCTCGAAGGGCAGCGACACTGTGCCGCGATAGGCGTCGATGCGCTCTTCGTCGATCTCCGCCTTGAGGTTCTTCGCGAGCCGCGCCCAGCCTTCCTTTTCGCCGGCCATCGGGAAGAACACCTGGCGCGGATAGAGGCTACGTCCGTCGTAGTCGGTATCGAGCAGCCAGACAGCGATCCTGTCGCTACCGCCCGACTCCAGCGCGCCCGTTTTCGTATTGTAGTAATCGAACCCTTCAACGACAACACGCCACTTGCCCTTGGCGACGCGCTCCAGCCGCACATCCGGCTGGCCGATGAGCCAGAACGATTCGTTGCCGGCACGCTTCTTCTTCAAATCTTCGGTCAATAGGTCGGCGTTCATCTGAGCTTTGAGCAACGTCACTCCGGGCCAGTTGGTCTCGTCGATGTCCTTGGCCGCCTCCGGGTCGAATTGGAAGGCGGCAAAGACAATCAACTTTGGCTTGGGCACAAGGGTTTGTGCTGCTTCGATGGCCTGCGCCACCTGGCGCTGTTCCAGAGGGGCGTGCTCGGGACCGAACGAGACGACGACGCGCTGGGCGGTGTATGCCGCGCCCGCCTCGCGCACCCGATCGCGGCCCTCGTCGTTGGGACGGCTCTCGCCGTCGGCGTGCAGCCAGCGGCAACCCGGGAGCGGCTCGAGGCGCGCAAAGCAGATCTGCTGGCCGCCTCGATGATAGTGCGCGGATCAATCCGCTCGTGGACATGCAGCGAAACGGTTGGGACCTCGAAGGAGGTGTGCTCCGCCTTGCCCGCCCATTTGAGCTGCGGGTCCAGGTGCGGGTCGTAGGCGTAGATCTGCTTTTTCTGCCCCGCGTCCGGGTCGGGGTCCGGCGTTACCAGCCCGACCGGCGGGTTGTTGAGCCGCTCTTTGTCTTGATGTTCGTACGACTCAACCGGCCGTTTCACATCCGTCTTCTTCTTTCGCGCCATGACGTCCCTCCTATCAGGTCGGTCATATCCTCATCAGAGGGCTAACACGCCCGGCTTCAGCGGCGGCGCGGAGCGCCGAGGACGTCGCCCCTGTGTGCCGTCTCGGTGAAAGAGATGAGCATAAGCCATGACATTGCTGACGAAGGTTTTCCAAAATATGTCACAGCATCCAACCAGGGGCAAGGATAATCCAGGTCGCGGAACAGCAGCGTTGACGCGATCAGATTCCCCGTCGAGCTTGTCCCATGGCCTTCTGATGACGCTTCCTTCGCTCCCGGGTTGTGGAACGCGAGGGCAAGCAGCGGGATCCCGGTGGGCGAGAGGGCGTCGCAGATCACAAGACGCACGGCGGGAACATAAGACGGTGCGTAACTGACGAATATTGTTGGTGCCGGTGGAGCGGACCCATAATGGCGCAAACCGACATGATTGTCAACGGGAGACGATGGCAAGTTGTCATTGAATCAAGCAGATAGGATCTCTTCCTGAACTCGGCTCCACTGTTGATTTCGCTAAAGTAAAAGGGACCCATAGTGGTTAATGACAATCGCGGGTGGGATGGTGGCGGGGTTAGCATGCAGGTACGGCGGCTAGAGGCGCTCGGCGACGCAATGGTTGTGCCCACCGCCCGTCGTAGTTCACCGGTTGCAATGGGCCGTCCGGAGGGTGTGCTATACTGACGCACAACCTGATGGTGAGCTAGGGAGAGCGTACTGGAGGAGCCGTGAGACGCTGCGCGATATTGCTCGCATCCGTGACAGTGGGCCTTGTGGGGGGCGCGCTTAGTGAACGGCTCATCGGTCTTCCACGTATTGCGTACAGAAATGAATGGTCTATAGGAATCTACACCGGACCGAGCCCGTTTCACCTGGTTTCACCGGAAAAGTTCAATCCCGTTTTAACCGCAAAAGAGGTAACAGGCGTTCGTGCAAGCTTTGTAGCCGATCCGTTTATGATTGTCCGGCAATCTGTGTGGTATATGTTCTTCGAAGTGATGAACGACGAAACCAAACAGGGGGATATCGGACTGGCTGTAAGTCCTGATGGATTGAAGTGGACCTATAAGCAGATCGTACTTGATGAACCGTTCCATCTGTCTTATCCCTATGTCTTTCAATGGAAGGACACGTATTATATGGTTCCAGAGAGTCGTCAAGCGAGCTCCGTTCGACTGTACAGAGCAGACCCTTTCCCCCTGCGATGGCTTCCCGTCACGACGTTATTGTATGGAGATTTTGTGGATCCGAGCGTTGTGAGCTACCGGAACAGATGGTGGATCTTCGTCTCACATGGAAAGGAAAGCGACGAACTGCGCCTTTACTACGCCAACACTCTGGAGGGCCCATATACAGAGCATCCGAAGAGTCCTATTGTAGTCAGAAATGCGAGGATCGCCAGACCGGCCGGAAGGATCGTTGTGCTTGATAACCGGCTATACAGGTTCGCTCAAGACGACTATCGCACCTACGGCAATCAGGTGACGGCCTTTGAAATTATTGACCTGACGCCTGCGCGTTATGAAGAAAGAGAGGTGACGTCCGGCCCAGTGTTGCGGGCGTCTGGGAGCGGATGGAATGCTGAGGGCATGCACCACGTGGATCTCCACCAGACAGTGGATCGTAAATGGATGGCAAGCGTGGACGGTCGAAAAAGTACGCTATTCTTCCGCATGAGATAGTAATCCGGTAGCTCGGAGATACAGAGTTTATCGCGGCCCGATAAGACCGTACCGAGAACAAAGTGACCTCGCCCCTGGTTAGTTTCGTAATCGTTACTCATGACCGCGCCAAGTGGGTAACAAAGGCGATCAGGTCGATTCAACAGCAGACTATCGATTGCGGAGAGATCGTCGTGGTCGTAAACGGCCGGGACGAGGAGACCGAAACAGCGCTTCGTACCATCGGCCAAGATGTGCGCACCACGTTTTTGGATGCGAACTACGGCGTGGGCACAGGACGCAATGCGGGAATACAACTGGCACGAGGGGAGGTCCTTTTCTTTCTGGATGACGACGCCGAATTGTATCAGGCCGATGCGGCCGCCAGAGCGCTCAATCATTTCCGGCGCGACAGTGATCTCGCCGTCGTCGGTTTTCTGGTCCTGGACACAACCGATACTGTTGAGCGTCGCTCCATCCCGTTTCGGGATAAGCGCGTTCCTCGCTCGATAGCTCCGGCGTGCTACTTTGTCGGAACTGCGTGCGCGATTCACCGGCGGGCTCTAGATCGGGTTGGGTTCTTCGACGGGTCGCTCTTTTACGGGGGCGAAGAACTTGATCTGTCCTACCGACTGCTCGACGCCGGTTTTCAAATCGTCTTTGACCCCTCCGTCGTCGTAGTCCACCACCGGACTGGAGGTCCCACCAGGTCGCTGACGCCATACTATGATGCCCGTAATCGCCCATTGGTTGCCCTCCGACACTTGCCGTTGCTTTATTGCGCAACACATATCTTTGCATGGTGGGCGCGGAGTCTTGCCAAAGGACTCTACGGAGGGCAAATGCTGACGGCGTGTCGCGGCATCTACGACTGTGTGACCAGGATGCCGGCAGTGTGGAGAAAGCGGCGGACGATTTCACGTCGTACCCATCGGCTCCTCGCTGACAACGGCGGGCGACTGTGGTACTAGACGCATGAATAATCGCCAACAGCCCGAGATACTCTTCATTGTCGATATACCCTGCTGGGCGCATGACTATAAGACGATCCAACTACAGAGCATGTTGGAGGCCAACTACAGGATAATAAAGCTGCGCGAGTCTGAGGTAACGGAGGTCGACCTCGATCGGGCCGATTTAATCGTAGTCTACTACTGGTCACAGTTTCGGCGTATGAAAGATCTTACGCTGAGTTTTATGCGTAATCGATACAAAATCCTGATTGGGATCTGCTCCCACGCAGAATTTGAAGGGAGGCGGCGCGAACCGGGGTTGGCCATGCTTCGTAGGTTTGCGCACGGCGTGTTTTGTGTAAACAAGCTTCTTTATAACGAATTTCGATCTCTTGTAGAGACGCCGATTTTCTATACGCCAAACGGAGTAGACACAGACTTCTATCGCCCATCGGCCGGGGCGACGACTGCTGTTCGGCCTCGGACTGCTCGCACCGAACATCCCCGGCACGATCGCCTTCCAGCAAAGCTCAGAGCCAGACTGCACTTCGGCAACTGTCTGAGATTACTTCGACAAGGAATAGCTAGGCAGAGGCCGCACCACGCACATTCGCTACGGGTGGGGTGGGCAGGCAGTCTGTCAAACCACGGCTCCAAACAGCGCGGCTTTTATAATCTGATCGTCCCGGCAGTATACTCGGTAAGGGGCGCTCAACTAGTTACGGCCATACGTGAGGAGCAGTGGCGCGGACCCGACGAGATGCTGGAATTCTACCGCTCACTGGACGTCTATGTCTGTGCCAGTCGCAATGAAGGAACACCAAACCCCTGTCTCGAGGCTGCCGCCTGTGGAGTCCCGCTGGTTACCACTCGCGTCGGGAACATGATTGACCTCATCGAATCCAAGGTCAATGGTCTCTTCGTCGAGCCAACTATTTCAGACATCGCATCGCAGATTACTCTGCTGCGCGACGAGCCTCAGTTGCGGACGATATTGAGGCGCAACATACTGAGGTCGATTCAAGCGTGGACCTGGAAGCGCCAAGCCGAAAACTATCGACAGATGTTTGACGCCATGCTCGACAATTGACGGACGGTCACAGCAAGAGGAATCTCCCATCCGGCACGCAGAGTGATGTTGAAAAAGATTTTCTTCGTCTCACGGGCGTTTCCGTTCAGTCTCGTCATCTATCCGGGTTCCGGGCCCGAGTTCGGCGAGGCGTACGGCTGGGAGGTACGTTACCTCGATGAAATGGCCAGGACAACGTGTGACATCGGGATTGTCGAGAATCGACTGCGCGAAGGCGACCTCGATATTCTTGAGCATTTTCTGTCGGCCCCCTCTGGCGTCCGGTACCCGATTTTCTTCAAGGTCAGTGATCCCGACATGCCCGCGTCACCCCACAGGAGCACACGCTACGTCTTCGAACAAAAAGATCGCCCCGGCGTTCACTACCTGTCGGTGTACGACCCAATCGGACCCGCCGGTGATTTCTTCGCCTCGCTGAGCGCCTCGCGAGTCGTGCGGGCGCCTTTTCCCTACGACGTGCGGCGGGAAGTCGACCGTCCGATAGCCGGCAGGTCGAGGCAGGTATTCGTGTCTGGCGCTCGCAGCCGCCGACTGTATCCATTCCGGGAATCCGTATTTCGTCGCTTCACCATTAATCCCATTGCGAGGAGTGCGCTTGCGCGACTGCCTCACCCTGGCTACCCCGATATCGGGGGCACCTTGCGCCACACTGTCATACGCGACAAGTACGTCGAATACGCGGCACACTACACGCATTTCTTGCTCGACCCGTCCAGATATGGTGTGGAGTTGATGAAGTACACCGAATGCGCCTATGCCGGGTCTGTTCCGGTTGGCATGATTCCACGATCGCTGTCATCAACGGTGGCACACTGCTTCCTCGGATCGAACTGCCGGACCCTGGAGCTGCTGCGGACCGTACGAATGCCGATCGACGAGATGGAGGCTATCGCGAACGCGTATCGAGGGGCGCTACGGGTTGCGCGTGATCCGGCGCGTCTGAATACAGAGCTTGATGATCAGATCAGCAGGCTGTTGTAATCGGAATAGCCACCACAAACCGGACAACTCCCCAGTCGAGCCCGCAGAATACGAAATCCCGCATACAGTGGTCCGCCCCCCTCATCAAGCGCCGTCTCAATTTCAATGATAGAACAAACCTGAACGCTGCAGCTTCACCTGAAACACCGCGCCGTCGGAACCGATGGAGGGTAACTGCGGATGGTGCCAACTATGCAGAATAAATGGTGCCGGGGGAGGGGGTCGAACCCTCATGGACCGAAGTCCGCGGGATTTTGAGTCCCGTGCGTCTGCCAGTTTCACCACCCCGGCGTGACGAGAGCGAACAGGGAACCTGACTCTTCTACCATATCCGCAAGAGAATGTCGAGAATCGGGTACGGCCCTGCGCGGCCGCTTGACTTCGCATCAGATAATACAGTATAAAATAAGCAGCTAAAGGCCATATAAAGGGCGTACGAATCGAAGGAGTTGAGGATCTTTCACGACAACGCAATCCGGTCCTATATTTTGGTTGCCTGTGCCTGTTCTTGCCCGCCAGGGCGGGAGAGGAATGTGCCGGGGTATGATGGTCGCTATGTTCAGTGCCGCTTTTGCCGAACCGGTCATCGCAGGCACGAGTCCTTCACAGTTCCCGCCAAGATCTTTCCTGAGAATGTCAGCATCCCTTTGCCGTGCGAAGGGCGTCGGCGTCGGTTGGGATGATGCGAATCCGTAAAGCCATTATACCCGCGGCGGGTTTGGGGACGCGTTTCCTCCCCGCAACCAAGGCGCAGCCAAAAGAGATGCTGCCGATCGTGGACAAGCCTACCATCCAGTACGTGGTAGAGGAAGCGGCTGCGTCCGGGATTGAGGATATCATCGTGGTGACCGGTCGAGGGAAGGAAGCGATCGAGAACCACTTTGACCGGTCGCTGGAGTTGCAGATTGCGCTTGCGCGGCAGGGCAAAACGGAACAGTTACGGGAGATCGAGCAGATCTCCGAGCTGGCGTGTTTCTGTTACGTTCGCCAGGAGGAACCGCTTGGTCTGGGGCACGCGATCCTGACGGCAAAAGCGCTTATAGGGAATGAGCCGTTTGCTGTCCTGCTCGGGGACGACATTATCGATGCCGAGATCCCTTGTCTCGCACAGATGATTTCAGCGTTTGAATGGTATCGATCCTCGATCGTCGCCGTGCAGCGGGTCAGCAGGGAGGAAACCCGCAGCTACGGCATCATCGATCCCAGGCGGGCTGAGGATTCGGTCTATGAGATCGCGGATCTGGTGGAGAAGCCGGCTCCCGAGTCGGCCCCGTCCGATCTGGCCATTATCGGACGCTATATTTTGACACCGGAAATTTTTGAGGCGCTCGAACGAACTCTTCCGGACAGCGGCGGAGAGATTCAGTTGACGAACGGCCTGCGAGTATTGCTGAACACACAAACGTTGTACGGGTTCGCGTTCAGCGGGCAACGGTATGATGCCGGAAGCAAGCTGGGTTTTTTGAAGGCAACCGTGCAGTTTGCGCTCAAACGTCCGGAGTTGGCGCCGGGGTTGCGGGACTATCTGAAAACACTCAGTCTGGATGAGGTGGGGGCGGCTGTAGAGCGAGACGGGAAGGAGCACTGAAAGCCGTGGCAGATCCGAAGACAACAGAAAGCACAGAGCAGGCGTCGATTTCCGACGTCGAGAACCCTGAGACCACAATCGAGACGCAGACTCGGAAGGTGCCTGATACGATCCCGCTCCTGCCGGTGCG